>CAJUJA010000007.1 GCA_910586635.1 uncultured Bacilli bacterium
AACCAATCTTTCGATTGATTCTATATATCAAAGTTCGAATAGTTCGAACGGATTCGTCAATGGTGCCTGTGATCGGACTTGAACCGATACGATATTGCTATCATTGGATTTTGAGTCCAACGCGTCTACCAATTCCACCACACAGGCATACATTTATTATACCATAAAAATTAAAAGTATCAAGAAGATACATCTTTATTTTCTATATATTTTGATTGATATAAATCAGTGGCATCATTTATTTGATCTGTTTCTTCTATAAATTTTGACATATCAGGTAGTGCCTCTATATTAGGTAGCCCAAAATAGTCTAAGAATTCACTTGTAGTCTCATACAAGATAGGTCTACCTACCATTTCACTTCTACCAGTTTCTTTAATAAATCCTTTTGCTACTAATTTTCTAATCATTTGGGAACTAGAAACGCCCCTTAATTTATCTACCTCACCTCTAGTAATAGGCTCATTATAAGCGATAATGGCAAGAGTTTCTAAAGCGGCTTGGCTCAAAGTGTTGGTAAGTGGATTTTCAATTAATTTCTGATAATACATTTTATGTTCAAATTTGGTAGTAAGTTTAAATCTATTTCCTAAAAAGTCTATTCTTAATCCCCTATCATCTGCTTCATAATTTGATTTTAACTTTTTTACTAGCGTTTTAGACTGTTCCTCTCCAATTTCTAAAACATCCTCTATTTGATCTAGACTAAGTCCCTCCTCTCCTACTACAAATAGGAGTCCCTCTAGTATTGCTAAATAGTTCATGATTTCACCTCACAAATAATATCTTCAAATGTTTCACTTTGTGTAATAGTTAATTCATTATTTTTAGCCATTTCTAATATTGCTAAAAATGTTACTACAATGTATTCCCTTGTTACTATAGGAAAAAGTCCAAAAAAAGATATCTTCCCTTCCTCCTTTAATAACCTAGAGATATCTTTTCTTCTAGAGGATACCGTAATTTCTTTTTCCGTGACTTTGGTAGATAATGGCCTAGATTCTTTTTTTCTTTCCAAAAACTTTTGGAAGGCATCAATTAAATCATCTAGGGTTAGATCTCCTTGTATCTCTGCTTCCTTAGATAAATACTCTGATACATTACTGGGAGCCTTCGTATATATTTCTTGCCTTATGCTTTCTTTTTCCTTTAAAGTTTTTGTTATTTCTTTATAAGCCTCATACTCCAATAACCTATTTACCAGTTCTTCTCTCGGATCCTCCTCGTCTTCCTCCTCTGCTGTTTCATTAGGTAATAATAATTTCGACTTAATTTCTAATAATTCAGATGCTAGAACTAAATATTCACTAGCAATTTCTAAATTCATAGATTCTTGATGTTCTATATATCCTAAATACTGTTCTGTTATCTCTTCTATTTTAATATTGAAAATATCCATTTTGCTTTCTTTAATTAAATGAAGTAATAAATCTAATGGGCCTTCAAACTCATTAATTTTAAAATCAAAGTCCATGTTATCACTCCCTATCTGTAACTCATTATACCAAAAAAAAATGACTATTTATAGTCATTTCTTAGATTAATTCTATTTTATAAATATTCTAGTTGTTCAATAGTATCGAAACTATTTTCTATTTCTGAACTATTAGTTTCTATTGTAGGAATAATTCCTTCACTATTATCCTCTTTATCTTGTTCTTTTTCTACTAAATCGTTATCTTCTGGAGAATCATCCTCATCCTCTTCTTCAGAGTCAATTTCATCTACCATTTTCATTATCTCTTCGTCTCCATTTTGGTATTGTGTAGAAATTTCTTCTAATTCTTTTTTAAATTCAATTTCTTCTTCATCTACATACCCATAATGAAACACTTTTTCTATTTGCTCATGATCAAATAAACAAATTTGATTAAAATCTATATAACCTTCTGGATAAACACAACCTGTATAATCATACATTTTTGTTTTGTCTTCTGCAACTACTGAACAAAAACCTGTTACCATAGCTTTTTTTGTTCCGCCTTTTAATAATACTACAGACCCTATTGGTAAGAATTTTTCATTTTTATTATTCTCCATTATTTCCCTCCATATCCTTTTATTAATTTAAATCACTCAATGCTGCGTCTTCAGAAAATCCACCTATTCCTGCGGTCTCTTCTAATTCTTCTGTATCGGTATAACTATTCTCATCTGGGATTTCAGTATAACTACTTCCCTCTGGTCCTAAGTAGTCATCTCTCATATAGGCACTATCGCTTGGTATTTCTCCGTATTCATTTTTGTCTTCTAGGTTATTATTTTCATCATCATAAGTTTCATCTATATCTTCATTTTGTTTACGATTTTTAACATATCTTACTCCTGCTACTGCTGCAGCTCCCGTTGCTGCAACTCCTAAGCCGATTGGAATAGCAGTACTAAATCCACTACTCCCCTTTTTACTAGATGGCTCTGTTTCCCCACCAGTAATACTAACTACATCCTCTTCTTTCTCCTTGTTATTATTAGTTTCCACATCTATACCTTCTGTACCACTAGGAGTATTACTTTGATCAAATCCTGTATCCTTGGTTGTTTCTGTTTGAGTAGTTGAATTATCTGGTATAATATCCTCTCTTGGTCCATCATTGGTTACATAAGAGTCGTTAGATGAAGGCGTTTCATAGGTTGTAGTTTTTGGTTCTTCTGTTACAACTTCTGTTGGAGGAGAGACTGGGGATGCTACTGATTCCTCTATTGTAATACTTGCATTTGGATTATCATTAATTGTTGAATCTGTTATTGTAGTATCTACTACTGGTGGGTTCGTCTCAGTTGGAGCAGATATAGTATCCTGAATTGCTGTACTTTTTTCCTCATATACACTTGTTAGACCACCTGTTGCATTCAACATTTCTTCATTTGATACTGCAACATCATTATTAGAAGTTGTGGCTACTGTCACAGCAGCTGCACTCTTCAGGGTAGTTCCAACAATTCTCTGTTCTACAACCCCATTTGCTTTTTTGGTAGACTTCAACTTATCTAACTGTTTATTTAAATATTGTACCTCTTTATCTCTATCACTTTCAATAGTAGCGATCTGTTTATTTAGATTTTCATCTACTTTTGCAATATCACTATTATATTGGTTGTTGATCGCATTAACTTCTCTTTCTGCCCGTGTCTTGATTTCATCAATTTTTTGTTGTGCATTTTCATCGTTAATATCAACAGCCTCAATTTCTTCTGCTGCTCTTCTATTAATTTCTGCTATTTTCTTATTCTTCGCAATTTCTAATTTTCTTTTTTCATCTGCAGCTGTAATTCTTGCATTCGTTATCCTTGTTTTGGCATCTGCTTTCACTTGTTTTATTTCTGCTTTGATTCCTTTTCTAGCTGATGCCAATATAGTTGTTCCCACCAAAACATTTTTAGTTGACTTCTTTTTAGATGTTTGACTTTTATTAGAAGAAGATTTTTTTGATTTAGTTTTTACGACTGTAGCAGCAGTCGCTGTTGCCATAGTCGTACTAGTTCTTCCTCCACTTGCTGCATCTTTATTCTTTGTTTTTTTCTTATTCTTACTCTTTTTCCAATTCTTATATATAGATAATACAGAACTTTTAGATATTTTAGATTTTGTATCCTTTAAGATTTTATTTAAATATTTACTGGCATTTTTTGCCCCTGCTGCACCTACTAAAGCGGAATACTTTTTAGCTATTTCAGTCTTGCTATATTTTTTCCCACTTTTCTTCCCCTCAAACTGGTTTTTAGCAGACCTTTCTAAATCCTTATAAGCTGTATATATATTAGAAATATTATTACATTCAGTTTCTAGAGCATCTTTTAAATTTTCTATCTTTTTATTATATAACTGAACAAAATCTACTAAATTATTATATTCATTTATTCCATTTTCTATAAAATTCCTTATTTTTTCTATATTATCTGCATTATATTGTAATGGATATTCTGGATATCCCATTGCTTTTCCTATACGTGCAATACTAGGAATGTTATATATTATTTTTTTATCTCCGTCCCTCTTAGCTTTTAGAGATCCAGGTTTATTAATTAAGCGTTCTTCTTGTGTTTCAGTCTCTTTGCATACCAAATTATGATTTGCATCATCAATATACCATTTTATATCTGGTGTTACAATATACCTAAGGTTTCCCGATTTTGCTTTACATGCCGCTTTTGCATCCTCATAAGTGGGAATTTCATTATAGATTTGTAACTTTTTATATTTTTTTCCTTTTTCTTCAATCTTTAAATTATCTAACTGATTTTTAATAGATTTTAATTTTGCCCCAGCTGATTTAAGTTTATCGTATGGAATATAGGTAGACATAGTATTCCCCTTTCTTTTTAATTATTAAATAACTTTTGAATATTATCTAATTCAGTAATTAATAGATCAACATTTTCCTGAAGTTTATTATTTTTTAGTTTTATATGGCTAATATCATCTTGGTAACTTTTTATTTTATTTTGAATAGAGGTTATATTAGAAGAAACCTCTAATATTGAATTTCTTAATCTATCATATTTCTTAATTACTTTATCACTAAATTGCGTATATATCTCACTACCATTATTTAAAAATGATTTTTTTTCTGGATCCCCATAAGTACCACTAGAATTACCCTTGTATTGCTCAGATAATCCTGCATATGTGGTATCCCCTTCATCCCACTTTACAAAGTATGCCGTAAAGTGAGCCTTACTAACATATTTAAAATCACATAGCTTTTCCAATTTTTCTTTAGTAAACTGGGAGTTTTGACCTTTCATTATGTCACTTTTATGTTTTAATATACATGCTTTTAAATCATACACAGCTTTTTCAACTTTTGTTTCTGGTTTAGAGTTAATTCCTGCTAGTTGTGCGTGACCAGCATCAGGTCCATATATTTCCTTTCCCTTTGTAGATTGATTTTTATTTTCTGCTTCTTTAACACTCTCTAATACTCCTTTGTCACCAAACATTATATTTTCCTCCTTCTACAACACAGCAATACATTTCAAATAGAAAGAATTTTCTTTCCATTTGAAATATATTGCAGTCATGCAATATATTTTTTTATTAATGATAGTTTTGTTGCATTTTAGCCTCAGCTTCCATATATTCTTTACATGCTGTTTCAATATTTTTAACATTTTGTAATAACATTTGATAATATTCTTCAAAATCTTTCTTCCAGCTATTCCAATTTTCAATCGCGTAATCAGCTGAACTACCTTCCCAATTGCCTTGAATCTTCTTTACTTCAGAATCTGACCTATCTAATAAATCTTTCATATTATTAGAACTTGATTGAATATTTTTAGCTAAAGATCCAGCCTCATTATAACCAAACTCTTGTTTCATTCATTACACCTCCTATTTATATTATCATTCCTGATACATCACTATCAGTTTGTTGTGCCCTAATAGCAGACTTTACGGTTGCATCTGCAAATCCTTTTAACCAATCTTGAAGTTTTGTGATACTTTCTTTTTTCTCATTCCATTTTGTAAAATAAGATTCAGAACCACTACCCTTCCAAATTTGCTCAAGTTGACTATTGTATTTTACTAGCTTCTTTAATTCACTTAAAAAGTCATTTGCATTATTTTGTAACTGTTGTCCCTCTCTTTTTACATCATCTGGGTTCATTCTATATGTTTTATCAGCCATCCTCTTTCACCTCCCTTTCTGTTTGAATAAGAATATAGTCCTATATCCTTTCTATTCTTATAAATTTATCATACTATCTTTCTTTCTTTTATTCAATAAATTCAAGATAATTTGACATTAATTGTGTAAAGTTCCTTTTTTGTAAATTTGATGTTATAATTTTTTATGAGGTGTAATATGAAAACTTTTACTGAGGTGGACGAGGCATTCACCTGTGAGAAATGTGGTTTTCGGGTTGACAGACTAGGATATTCTTGTAGGGATCATTGTCCGAATTGTTTATACTCAAAACATGTAGATAAAAACCCAGGTGATAGAAAAAACAAATGCCAAGGTTTATTAAAGCCTATTGGAATAGAAAAATTTAAGGATACCTACAAGATTGTCTATTTATGTGAGAAGTGTGGAAAAGAACATAAAAATGTAATGGCTAAAGATGATAATATGAATGTCTTAATTAATCTATCTGTAGTGAAAAAATAGAAACTTTTAACGGTTTCTATTTTAATTTTTCGGTTTAAAGAATAAAGAAAATATAAATGAAAATACAATAGCAGAGGTTATTCCTGCAGCAGTCAAATCAAACATCCCTACTAAAATTCCTATTAAACCAAAACTATTGGCTTTTGCTAAGGCCCCATGAATTAGGGAATGTCCAAAACTAGTAATAGGAACTAAGGCTCCGCCCCCTACATATACGATGATTTTATCATATAAACTAAAGGTGTCTAAAAATGCTCCTACCACTACTAAAATACTAGTAATATGCCCTGGGGTTAATTTTGTATTATCTAATATTATTTGTGAAATTAAACATACGAATCCGCAAAATAAGAATGAATTAATAAATAACATTATTCTACCTCCAAACTAACAGCGTGTGCTATGGATAATATATTCTGTCCTTGAAAAACAAAAGTTGGTGAGAACAAAGCTCCTGTTGCAACTAAAAGGACTCTTTTGATTTCTTTATTTTTTAGTTTATCCATAATAAAACTATAATTCACTAAGGCACTACAAACAGGTCCACTTCCTCCAGCTTGCACTTCTTCTTGTTTTCCTAAGTCATATAACATAACACCACAATCATTATAATTATCTGAAATATCGATTTTATACTCTTCTTTCATATATTCTGTTAAAATATTTTTTCCATAAATTCCTAAATCTCCAGTTAAAATTAAATCGTAATAATCAGGTTCTCTTTTCATGTCACTTAAATGCTTATTAATAGTATAAGCAGCAGCGGGTGCCATTACAGCTCCCATGTTATTGACATCTGTCTGATCATAGTCAATAATTTTTCCAATTGTAGAGGATTCGACTTTTATCTTACTCTTTTCTTCCGATAATAGGATTGAAGCAGCACCTGTTGCCGTAAAAGTCGCTGTTTTTGGTTTAGGAGCTCCATATTCAGTTGGATTTCTAAACTGCTTTTCACTTGTCATATTATGAGATGATGTGGTACATAGAGCATTTTTTATTTTCTTACTATCAATTAGGGATGCCGCTATAATAATTTCTTCAATACTAGTAGCACAAGCATTATAAACCCCAAAGTATGATTTTCCAATTCCACTGGTACCATAAGTAGTAGCAGTAATTTGATTTAGAAGGTCCCCACCAATTACTAAATCAATATCATCTTTTGATACCTTTGTTTTCTTTAATATGAGTTTAACACTATCTTCTACTAACTTTTGTTCTGCCTTTTCCCAAGAGTCTGTTCCAAAATATAAATCCGTATAACTTTTATCAAAGTACTTTTCTAAGGGACCATCCTTTTCATAGGGTCCAGTTACTGTTGATGTATCTTTTATATATACATTTTTATATGTAAATGTCATATTTTCCCTCCTAATAAATATCTAATCATTCCAAAGAACCACGCTGCTACTACTCCATATAAAATAACGGATCCTGCAAGTTTAAACATATTAGAACCAAATCCACTAATAGGACCTTCTTTTCTATAATCCAAAGTAGCACTTGTCATAGAATGTGCAAATCCAGTAATAGGAATTAAAAGACCACATTTTAATTTGGTAACTAATTTATCAAAGAATCCTAACGCTGTACATAGGGATGCTATAAATACTAAAATCACACTCATAAAGATTGCTGAATCGCTTCTAGAAAGTTCAAAGTAATAACATAGTATTTCAATAATACCCTCTCCTAAAGCTCCCACTATTCCACCAGATATAAAAGCAACAAAAGCATTCTGCACTCTAGTTTCCTTAGCTTTATTTTTTTCCACTATTTTTTCATATTTCTTATTTTTCATAAAATCACCATTTATAGTATGAGACTAATTATTTGATTTATACAAAAGACAAAAAAACAATTTATTTTTTCAATAAATTGTTCTAAAGTCTCTCTCTTAATTTTTTTAGTATTTGACCTTCCTTTCTAGAAACCTTTGCCTGGGACATTCCCATTTCCCTTGACGTTTCACTTTGTGTTAATTGAACAAAATATCTAGAATATATCAATTGTTGTTCCTCTTTATCTAAATTTCTTAATTGTTCCTTTAAATCTAAAATCTCTGGTCTTGTTTCCCTATCTTCTGTTTTAATAGAATTATATAAATTATATTCACTATCTAAGAATTCATAATCTAGGCTCATAGTTTCAGTTGGTAGATTTTCAATTTCTTCTATTTCTCTTTCTTCCTTTTCTAGAATTAGAGAAACTTCTAACCGAGTTGGTTCTCTGCCTAATCGTTGTCTTAAAATTTCTTTGGTTTTCATCACTTCTCTTTTTTTTCTAATCGAATCTTTACTAATTTTAAAATTATTATTGGTTCTCATGTATTGTGTAATTTCTCCTAGAACGTAAAACCGGGCATAAGTTGAAAACTTACACTTATCATTTGGAACATAGGCTTTCATTGCATTTTGTAATCCTATCATTCCTACTTGATATAAATCCTCACGATCTTGATATCCCTGATATCTACTAATAATCCCTTTTATAATATACTCATATTCTAATAAATTTTCTACTTCCTGTTCTTTTATTTTCATATCTCTCTCCTATAAATATAAATATTTAAATGCATCTTGTTTTTGATTTACATAGTATAATTGTTCTTTACTAAATCCTATTTTTTCCCTATGGGATATTCCGCATAATACTACTTGTCCACAATTTAGAAATATTTCTGCTAACTTACTTTGAATACTTTCATAAACCCTCTCTTCTACATTTCCTAAGTTTGTAAAGTCGAGTACAAAATAATGAAATCCCTGATTATATAATAAATAATTAATTTCTTCCCCAAATTTTTTAAATGTTTTATCATTTAAAATACCCTCTAAATTTAAAAATGGAATTCCCTTATCTACTTCCATATTAATTTCCAACATCTTTTTAATCACCTCTTTTCCATCACTATAAACCATAATAATTTTTATTTATACCATTTCGACAAACCATTACAAAAATTTTAATCGACAAAAAAAGAATCATTTTATTGATTCCTATACTTATTATAGTATTTAAGTATTGATTTTCTTTAAAACCGGGAAAAATTTTTCTAAAAATTTATATTCATCCCGATCTTTAATATAGAGAAATCCCAATATAGAAAATACTAGTGCTCCTATAAAATTAACAAATAAATCTTTCATGGTATCTACTAACCCAATATCTAAATAACCATTAGGAACTACAGTTATAATCTCCTTATTTCCTTTCTTGCTGTAAATTTTGGTTTTTGTAATATTTTTTATTTTTTTTGGAACATTTTCTTTCTTTTTATTTAATCCTACAGAGGATATTTCAGTTATAATTCTATCCTTTTGACAGTCTTTTTTTAAATATTGATCAAATCCAAATTCTACAAATTCCCATAATACTCCAATCGTCATAGAAAAAGAAAAAGCAACTAGTGAGACAAAAATAGGAGTTAAAGTAATATGAAATCTTTCATATCGATTTAAAATATCTACTAAAGAAAAACCAATCGCACCCATTAGAAATCCGTTTAATACATGCAATATGGTATCCCAGTGCCAGAAGATACCATAAAAATTCTGAATTTCCCCTAATATTTCCGATGAAAAAATAAATAGATAAATAATAATTTCTAAAGTAGATGGTAATTTAATATTTAACTTTTTATCTACTATAGTGGGAATTGTAAATAATAATAAAGTTACAAAGCATAAAAATACATTATTCCAATTGCCTCTAAAAACCTGTCCTATCATACAAACGATGACTAAAAATCTTAAAACAATATATACGGTAACTGTTAATGTCTTTTTTTGCTTTATCTTTTTCAAAATCTTCACCTAATCTTTCTTTTCAAATAGTTTTACCACATTTTCTTTTGGTAACATCATCCTAGTATCTCTATCAATTCTAAAAGTGAACTTGGTTTTAGTACTTTTATACTCTTCCCCATCAATACACCAAGATACTTTAGGACCTGTTAGAAATTCTATCTCTAAATTATTGGTTTGATGATAGGTAATTCCGGGTACATCCTTTAAGTCCATATTGTTGACTAAAAAGAAAATTTTCATTAACTCCGCTTTGTTTTTAACATGACAAAAAGCCACCTCAAATTTATTATCATCTAGTTTGATATCATAATAGACATCATCAAAACCTGCTACTCTACTAGCATTGGTAATAAAGAAGAAAGAATATCTTCCTTCATAAGATTTCCCGTCTATTTTATATCTTACATCATAAGAGTTTATTTTATTCCGTAATTGTTTTAAACCATAGATAACATAAGCTATTTTCCCATACTTTTTTTTCAAACTTCTAGGAGTAGAATAAGCCATATCAATATAGTCTCCTAGGCATGCTACATATACAAAAGGGGTTTCATTAATAAAGCAAACATCAATTTTCTTCTTTACACCTTCTAATAACAACTCTAAATTTTTAATATAGTTATTTTTGGTATATCCATACATATTTGCCACATCATTGGTGGTTCCCATAGGAAGATTTGCTAAAATCAGACGTTTTTTTCTTTGTAAGTTTCCCGTAATTACTTCATTTAGAGTCCCATCTCCTCCAGCACTAATCACTAAATCAACATCTTCTAATTTTTTTACTATTTCTGTTGCATCTTTCTTTTTTTTCGTATATTTTACTTCTGTTTCATAACCATGTTTTCTTAAAATGTCATAAAAGGTCTGAAGAAAATAATCTTTTTTTAATTTTCCACTATGGGGATTATAAATGATTACGCACTTTTTCATATTTCACCTCACAAACACCCATATTTGTATTATATCATATAACTAACTTTTACTATATATAAAAGAGATTTCAAATTATTTTTAAATCATTACGACAATTAATATCCACTTCTAACCTCTGAAATTATTCTTTCTATTCCATAATACCTTCACTAGTTTTATGGGGAATCATGAAATATAAAAGGTTACCCAGTTTTTAGACAACCCTCTAAAGATCCTTATATTCATATTATATATATTTCTCTTTATGAAATCTGTCGCATTTTAAGTCCTTCTATTAGTAAAACTTTTTTATCATTCCTAGTATTCCTTGTTTCCATGGAACACGATGTGTTTTTCCTGTTGTATTTTTAAATCTATCTAAATTTTTAACGTACCATTTATAATTTCTAATTAAGGCATCACTTGTTGAATATTTTGGGTTGAAATTTAATTTTTTTTGAGCCTTTTTGATAGACGCTACAGAATCTTTTGGTGCAGTTTCATATACCCATTTATAAAGAGGAGATAGGCCAAATAAATTTAGAAGTCTAAGACCAGATAAAGCAATCCATTTTGGAAAAGGTTTGATTTGTTTTCCATAGGATGCGTAATCTAATACAGATTGATAATCCTCCCTCATAGTTTGAAATTCACTACTGCCTATATTAAAAGTATCATTTACCTTTCTTTTATCCACCATCATACAAGTTATAATAACATCTACTAAATCTGAAACATCCAGTAATTGAAATTGATTATCTCCGCTTCCAATCATAGGAAATCCATGACCAGAATATGCCCAATCATAAAAAAGAGAAAATACTCCTAATCTTTCTGGTCCTACAAAAGTCATTGGTCGTAAAATTGAAATAGTCATACCTTTTTTCCTATATTTTAAACATTCCTCTTCTGCCTTTATTTTAGCTACTCCATATGGTCCTACTCCATGCGATATATCATCTTCTAATAATGGAACATGATCATAGATTCCATAAACAGCAGTGGTAGAAATATCAACAAATCTTTTTACTTTATATTGGTAAGCAACCTTTAATACATTTCTCGTTCCATCGATATCCGTTGTATATATTTCTTGTTTTGTATAAGAAGGAAGAGCTGCTGCACAATGAACTACATATTGACATCCCCTCATTGCTTGTTTTAGTTTTCTTATATTTCTAATATCCCCCTGTATTGAGGTGATTTTATCTTTACAATCTTCATATTCAAATTTAACTAAATCATAAGATACTACTTCATAATTTTGTTTTAACAGTTCTCTAATCAAATTAATTCCTAAAAAACCACTACCTCCAGTTACAAATACCTTTTTCTTCATTTATTCTTACCTCCTATTAACAAATCTCAAACAATACAGTACATAACACAATATAAAGTGTACTAAATATAAAGAGTAATCGATCTTGGAATAATACTTCCACTGGATTTCCATCTATTGTGGCAACTACCTTTTTTTCATATCTAGCAAAAATTAAAATTACTAATACTATTGTTATCATTAATAAATCTAATTCTTGTTTGAAAACCCAATAAATATAACATATTAACATGAAGCCTAGACAAACAAAAGAAAGTATTCTTAATTGCTTTTCTGTATAATATTGGAATACTTTCCTATACTTTTTATTTCTAAGCTCTATCATTCTTTTCATCAAAATGATATAGGATGCCCCAAATATTACAGTTAAAATTAAGATAAGAGAAACCTCTACATTTAATATTGCTGAACCAAATAGGACTCTTAATAGATAGAACATGACCATAATGATCCATTCTAAATAAGGAATATTTTTCCCAATAAAAGAGTAAAACAGATTCAGAATGAAATAACCAATAATATAAAGATAGCTAATAGGACTGAAGGTAAAGAAATTAATTCCAAGTGCAAGAAGCCACAATAAGATTGCTAAAAAAATGCCCTTTTTTTTACTTATCAAATTACTGGCTATTGGTTCATTTTTTTTACTTTTCGTTTTCCTATCTATTTTATAATCTACTAAATCATTCATGATATAGATACTAGACGAGGTTAAACAAAAGGCAAAAAAACCAATCAGTACTTTATAAAAATCCGATGTTAATACTTGTCCACCAAAAATCAAAGTTGTAAAAATAAAGATATTTTTGATATAATGTTTCACTCTAAATAATCTTAAGTACTTTTTCATGATAACCAAATATCCTTTTTGCTCTTCTTACTTTTAATTATGGAATCACTTGCTTTTAATCCAGTATACATTGCCTTATCCATATCAATATATTGATGTTGTCCACCTCTACCAATACAATAGATTTGATGATAACGATTTAGGTATTCTATAATTTCCTTTCTTTTCTCATATGTCCCATAATATGCTGGATAAGCATTTTTTACTCTGTTTATTTTATAATCTATGATTCCTTTATTAGGCATTAGTTTTAATTGTTTTAGTTCTCTTTTTACTTCTTTCATAACTTCATCATTTTTTAACTTAAAAAATGGTGATTTTCTATCACAACAATATTCTAGGGTCAATAATATTTGATTTTTTCCTTCTTGGTCTAACATATAAGAAGACCAATTATTAGCGATTTTTATTCTCCCAAATTGAATTTTTGGATCTTGAATAAATACCCAACTATTTTGTTGGATAGTCCTAAAAGCCCCTAATTTCATAAACTGCTTTTTAGAAAAAGTTAGATGAACTAACATTAAATCTCTAAATGGTAATTCTTTTGCATACTTTATTATTTTCTCATCCTTTTGATTATCCTCTAATAAGGTAACAAATTCTTTTAGGGGAATACTACTAATTAGGTAATCTGTTTTCATATTTTTTTTCTGACCATTTTCATTATATTCTATATTTTTTATCTGGTTATTCTCAATCTTAATATTTTTTACATAACTATTTGTTACTATTTCTCCTCCCAGTTCTATAATTTGTTCTTTCATTTTTTGATATACTTCTTTGCATCCATACTTAGGATAGTAATATTCTTCTATCAAAGAAGGCTCATGATTGATTTTTTTCTTTTTAAATAGTTTTTCTTTTAATAGATTCATTAAGGAAGTTTCCCTTATTCTCTGCTTGCCCCAATCAATATCAATATCTTTCGGATGTAGGCCACATACTTTTTTTGTATATTCTAAGAAAAATATCTCATAAAATTTTTTTCCATATCGATTGATATAGTAGTTTTCTAAATTAGTCTCCTTTTTTTTATGAACTAAAACTTTTAGATAACTACAACCAATCAAAAATAGATTAAAAATTCCCATTTTATGAATTGTATCTATATTCATTTTAATTGGATATTCATAAAACTGGTGATTAAAATAAATATTAGAACTTGCCTGATTGATTAACATAATATCATGGCTATTAAAGCGATTTTTTCCTACTCTTATATATTGATTTATTTCTTTTTTATTATCAAGTGGTTTTTTATCCTCAATAGGAAGCAACTGATAAATGAGTTTGTTTACTTCCTCATACTCACTGATTCTATAAAAATGAACTCCATAGTCCACATAGTTTTTTTTGAAAGGTATTGTTTTACATAAACCACCAATTTGTTTTTCTTTTTCTAATATAATGACTTCATATTTTTTACTTGTCTTTAATAACTGATATGCGGCTGCTAAGCCTGCTGGTCCTGCTCCTAATATTAACACTTTCTCTTTCTTCATTGTACTTCATCCTTACTTTTTTATTATATCATAAGTAAGAATACAAAAACAGAGAATTTTTCTTCTCTGTTAACTTACAATTCCTAAAATGCTATTTTTTATAGTTTCTATATATAATTCTAAATAACTTAACTTGTCTACATTGGTATTAGAAATTAAATCTACTGTAGTGATTTTCTTTCCCTTATCCTTTATAGATACTTTTCCTACTACATCTCCTTTTCTTAAGGGAAGAGTTAGAGAATTAATTTTTACATCATATTGATATTTTTTACTATCATCCTGTTTATTTTCTAATACTCCAACATCATATTTTGGTTTAATTGCAATCTTATCTTTATTCCCCTTATCAAATGCGATTTCTTTTATGACATCATTTTTTTTCTTTAATATCGTCATTTTTTTTGTATTAAATCCATAATCCAAAAGTGCCATTGCTTCACTATTTCTAACTTTACTTTCTTCTTCTCCTAAAACAATTGCAATCAGTCTCATATCGTTTTTCTTAGCTGTCGCTGCCAAACAATATTTTGCGGCATCTGTATGTCCGGTTTTTAGTCCATCTGCTCCTTCATAAAATCTTACTAATTTATTGGTATTCACAAGCCAAAACTTATTTTCTGTATCTTCTCTTAAATAATCCTCATACACAGATGAAAACTTAAGGATTTCTTCATGCATTAATAGATTTCTAGCAATTATTGCCATGTCATATGCTGATGAGTAATGTCCTTCTTCGTCCAGACCTGTACTATTTTTAAAGTAAGTATTTTTAAGGCCTAAGTCTTTTACTTTTTGATTCATTAATTTAACAAAGCCCTTTTCACTACCACTTATATATTCTGCCATAGCAACCACAGCATCATTCGCACTAGCCATGGAAATCCCCTTAAATAGATCCTCCACACTCATTTTTTCACCAGGGGTTAAATAAATCTGTGAACCTCCCATACCCGCAGCATTTTTACTAACCTCTACAATATCCGTCCATTTTATTTTTCCAGCCTCTATTTTTTCTAAAATAATAGTTTGTGCTACCATCTTAGTCATAGAAGCTACTGCTACTTGCTTATCTTTTTCTTTTTCAAATATAATTTCTCCTGTTGATTGTTCCATAAGTAGACCAGATGTAGCATTTTTTATGAGTTCTACCTCTTTATTTTTCTCCTCTGCTTTCGTTGTAAACGGTATTAAAAATAAAATTAGTAAAAGTATATAACTAAACTTTTTCATAAAATCCTCCTATAATTTCCTATGTCAAGTTTAAAAAAAATATACATAAATTTGGCATTTTGCTGTATGATGGTATTAGGTGAAGTCTATGAAAAAACTAAAACTTAAAAATTTTATCATTCTATTTGTTATTTTTCTTTGTATCTTTTTTGTAATTCACATTACAAAGGAACTTAATGAAGATAAGAAAAAGGGGAATGTTTTTATGACTAATCAAGAGAAAAATTCGTATAAAAATATTCAGTACTATAATAGAGAATATCAAAGCCGATATGAACAATATAAAAAACAAAACTCTAATTTATCAATAAAGGATATCGTTACCAGAGTAAATATTGGTCTTGATCATAGTTTTTATACTCACACTAAAAAAACACCCTTTCTGAATAGGGATTACATTTTGGTAAATAAATATCTATATTTAGATGAAACTTATGTTCCTGAACAGCTAGAAAGTATTTCAACACAGTATTCTAGAAGTGGTATGAAGTTAGTTCGTACTGCTAAAGATGCTTTTGAAAACATGGCTAAGGCGGCTTTGGATGATGGAATGAAGATAATTGCTATGTCTAGTTACCGAGGATATGATTATCAGGTTAACCTATATAATCGGTATGTAACAAGTGATGGAGTAGAGGCTGCTGATACTTATTCAGCAAGACCAGGATTTTCAGAGCATCAAACAGGATTATGTGTAGATATCTATGATGGAGTAGTTGATTATACGAATTTTGAACAATCCAAATCCTTTCATTGGATGCAGGAAAATGCTCATAAATACGGCTTTATTCTAAGGTATCCTAAAGATATGGAACATATTACAGGATATCAATACGAGTCCTGGCATTATCGTTATGTAGGAGAGAAGATTGCAACTTATATTTATAAGAATAATATTACTTTTGATGAATACTATGTTCAAAATTTAGAAAAGTAGATTTAAACTTTAAAACTAGTTTCATCAATAAATTGATAATTGGTTTTATATTTTAACTCTCTAATCAGACGAAATAAGGCCTCGTCTTTTTTCTTTGCTTCTATCATAATATCTAAATTTACTGAGTACTTTTTTATTCTTTCAATAAATTGTATAAACTGATTGCTATCAATATAATCATGATGACTTCTCATATCTTTTTTTGTCCTATTTTTAGGAGAAGAAAAATGAATCTTTGGATTTTGATTTTTCCACGTTTTAAATATTTTTTCGATATATAAATCTAAATCATCTACATCATGATTGCATATATGATGATGATAATCTAATACTACAGGGATGTTTAACTGTTCATTTAGGTAAAGACAATCTTTAATATTGAATACTTTATCATCATTTTCTATTACGATAGCTTTTTTTAAATGATTAGGAAGAGCATTATAGTTATTTATAAATCTCGTTAGTGAGTTTTTTTTACCAAAACTACCACTTCCAACATGTAGTACTAATACTTTATTCCTTATCTGAAGCATGTTTAAAAGATTATAGTGATATTTTAAAATCTCTATACTATTTTTTACTACTTCTTGATTAATACTGTTTAAAACACAAAATTGATCTGGATGGAAATCTACTCTCATATTATTTTCCTTCATTTTTTTTGAAATAGAGTGATAATATTTATTATATTTAGATTCATAATTAAATACTACGTCTTCTTTCGTAGCTAAGGGAATTATCTTCGAAGATAATCTATAAAAGTGAATATGATTTGCTATATTATAGTCAATAATTTTTTCCAAATCCATTAGATTTGACCGAATTACCCGATCTAACTTATTTTCATCTTGCTCCTTGATATAATTTGTATAGGTATAACTACTAGAGGAAGTGATTCCACTTAAAGTCTCACTAATACAAGCATATCCTAACCTAATTATCATAAAAAGTTCACCCTTATTAGTGTGAACTTTTTTAGTTTTATTTAATCAAATTTTTTTTCTAGGAATTTATAAAAATGATAAAGACAAGTATACTCAACCCATAGGAAGAAGATAATATTACTAATTTGTATGAATGATAAAATGGTTTCATTTTTATATAATTCATTCACCACTGATAAATCGATTCCATTTTTAGTAGCTAATGAAATAATTGCCATAAAACAAAAGTATAGAAAACTTAATATGATACAGTTTATAATTTTCTTTATTTTTCCCATCTTTTTTGACAAAATTGTGAAAATAAAAGCTATAGTAGTTGTCAAAATAATAAAGAAGTAAACAACCATAGATGGAAAATATAAATAGCTTAATAACATTTGAATTAGACTATCTATACTTTGCATAGCATATGAACGATAGGCTATCATTAAACCAATTAAAAATCCAAGGCAAAGAATAATAGAAATAATTTTTACTATCTTATTATTTTTCTTAATATTTAGTATAGTAAATAAGAATAAAAGAAGGCTTAAGAGAAACAATTCAATTCCCATAAATGACGAAATTGTATATTTAAAAATTAATACAATTTTATCAATCACAGTCATTTCCATAATGACCAACCTCCTTTTAAACTCGTTCTAATATATAAATTGTTTGTTCTGTATCACTATCTTTTGTACAAGTAATTAGTGTCAAACAGGTTTTATCCATGTTTCGAGTAATCGTTGCTTTCCCTGTTTTTGGAATATTATAAATATTTACAATCTGGTATTTATATTTTACTCCTCCATAAGTAATGTACGCCATATCCCCTATATTTAACCTATATAAGTAAGCAAAATAAGAAATGTAGGCGTCTCCGGAATGTGCCATTAAAATTAAGTTACCATTTATAACGTCGGGCATGGTAGATCCCCCTACCATAGTTACGTTATACTCTATATTATTATATCTAGAATCAAAACCATAGAATCCTCTTTTTAGTCCGATTTTTGGAATTTCCAAAATACCCAAGTATTTACTATAATTGATTTTTTTTTCTTCTATCTTTGTATCTGGCTGTGCTGGTTCTTCCTTTTTCTCTTCAACTTCTGGAATATCCTCAATAATCTCATCACTGATATTATTATCTAGTCTTAATTTCATATCAGAGAATAATTTTTTCTTTATCTCTTGTACATGGTTCATGGAAAGAATTGATATTCCAATTATGATAAGTAAAGAGCCAAATAAACATATATGACTCTTTTTTATTTTTTTATTCATTTGTTTGATTTTTCGGTTTAACATTTGCATAAATAATTCCAGCACCACATAATAGAATAATAAATCCAACAAAGTAGATCGAACTAGACATTGAAATAGCAGTGTCCTCGACATGACTTGCGTCGATATTTAAGGCACCAGAAATTGGTTTCTTTTCTTTTACTACTAATACCAATGGCTGTTTAGTATTATCAGTCGCATGAATATATTCATATCCTGCATAATACTCATAATTATCTATCGTTGCTGTGATTTTAGCTTTTACTGAATAATTATCTATATTATTAATTGGAATTACAAAGTAGAATTTAGTAGAAGCATCTACTTGAGCAATTTCTTGTCCTGCTTCATTATAAATCTTAGTTCCTTGTGGCATTTTAGAAGTGTCTAAGGTAACTTTTAATGATCCTAAATTTAATACACTAATTAAACTTGTTTTTATTGTTTTAGAATTCTTATCAATCGTATATTTACCATCATATGCAAATTGAATAGAGTCTAAGACTGTAGTGTTTGCTCCCTTTGCTGCTGCTACTAGAGTTTGTGCTGTTTGCCATAACTTAATAGCACGATTACTATAGGTAACTGAGGTTGTTGAGTTAATTTGTGCTCCTGACTCTTCAATATCATTAGTATTTACAGTTAACCCTGCAAAATTATTGGCATTTTGATATTGCCATATCGCAACTTGTGTCATCCATGCTAATTCTGCATCGTTATCCTGTGTATTTGCAGTACCTACTTGCCCTCCAAATGTCTTATTATAATACTCTTGTGCATGAGTAATGATATAAACTATTTTTGCATCTACTGTTTTTCCTGATTTCTTGTAATTTGCCCCTGTTGCATATGGCTTTGTTCTGTCTATACAAAATATTTTTACTAAATCCTTGGTATGATAGTTAATTACATTATTTCCACCAACACTTCCCATTGCACCTGTAACACTTCTATTTGCTATTACTTCATCTGCTGTTGGATTTACTTCCCTGGCAGGTTCACTATTATCCCATCTTCCTGTAACGTTTGTAGTAAAGGTATCAGGTGCACTAGCAGCTATATAACTTTCTGCCCTTACATTTACAATCATTCCAAGTGAGCATAATATACCTATAGATAATAAGGTCCATTTCCTTTTTTTCATTTTCATCCTCTACCTTTCATTATAATCAGTATAACATACTTTTAATGATTTCCAAACATTTTTTCCTCTTTTATCCAATTTATTCTATTACAAAAATCTCTTCTATTTGTTCTATATTTATTTCTTTATTTATATATAAAGTACAAAGGGTTTCTTTTTCTAACACTTGATCTCCTACCCTTTTATTTAAAACAATTCCAACTGTAGGATCAATTTTGTCTTCTTTTTCTATTCTACCTGCTCCCAAACTCACTGATAAATTCCCGATATCTTTAGCAGATATTTTTTTAATGGTACCTGCCTTTTTTGATTTTACTTCGATTCTTTGGTCACTAACTTTTAGTTTTTGAAGATCTCCTCCTTGATATTTCACAAATTCCAAAAATTTCTGATATGCTTTTCCAGAACGAATACTTTCCTCTACTTGAATTTTAGCCTCCTCAACAGAAATGTCTTTTCCCATACTTACCATTTCAGACGCCAATTCTATACATAATCTTCTTAGATAATTATCTTCTTTGTTATTTAAAATCTCCATTGCCTCTATCACTTCAAGACTATTTCCAATAGAAGTTCCTAGTGGAGTATCCATATTGGTAGTCATGCATCTTACCTCTTTATGATGAAATTTTCCAATTTTTTTCATTAATTGAGCAAGTTTTTTAGCATCCTTTTCTTTTTTGATTAAAGCACCATCTCCTACTTTGATATCAATTAGTATTTTATCTGCTCCACTAGCTATTTTTTTACTCATAATACTAGTAGCAATTAAGGGAATCGATTCTGTTGTTCCTGTAACATCTCTTAATGAATAAATTAATTTATCTAGTGGTACTAAATTCTTTGTCTGTGACGTAATTACTATTCCTATTTCTTTTTTTTGTTTTGCTATTTCTAAATCTGTCAAATCTGTCCTAAAACCAGGAATAGATTCTAACTTATCAATGGTACCACCCGTAAATCCTAATCCTCTGCCGCTCATTTTAACAACAGGGACTCCAAGACTGGAAACGATTGGTGCAATAATAAGGGTCGTTTTATCCCCGACGCCCCCTGTTGAATGCTTATCTACCTCTATACCTGGAAAGTCAAAGGTCTCACCACTTTTAATAAAAATATCTGTAAGATCGAAGATTTCTTTATCTGTCATCCCCTTAATACAAATCGCCATTAATAAAGCAGACATTTGATAATCTGCTACCTCTCCACGTAAATAACCATTAAAGAAATTTTCTAGTTCCTTTTTGCTTAGTATTTTTCCTAATCGCTTTTTATTAATAATTTCTACTATCATAAAATCTCCTTCCTAAAGACATCAGTTTCACGAACTTTAAATCCTAACTTTTCATATAAATGGTGAGCTGCCACTCTTGAAGGATTAGAGGTTAATTCTAAATAAGCAATGTGCTCAGTTTTACAAATTTCAAATATATAATTAAATATTTTAGTAGCAATTTTTTTATTTTGAAACTTTTTTAATACACATACATAATTGATATATCCGTAATTCAAATTTTGGATATTATCGTACAATTGATTTAAAACAGCATATCCTACTACTTTATTATCTACTATTGCAACAAACTCTTTATTAGAAGAATTCGTTCTTCCTTTTCTTTGTAATCCAAATTCATACTCATTCAGCAAATCGTTTAAGGACTCTAAATCACGATCTTGATACCCTCTAATTTCCATTATTTAGTCAACCTACCTTTTTATTATTATAACATATCACTTCAAAAGAAAAAAACTATTTTACATAGTTTATCTCATTTTCATATCAATTAGTTCAACGCATCTTTTGGGATCACTTATAATTCTATTATAAAGACTACTATATTTTCTAATTTCTTGAATAAATTCTAATTCTTCTTTTGCAACTGTGATTGAGTAACTACTATCACTGTCCGCTACTATTTCATAATCATTTCCTAAAAAATAATTAATATCAACTTTAAAAACTTTTGCAAGAGCAATCAAAGTTTCTAAAGTTGGAACTCTTGTTTCATTTTCATAACAGCAAATACTAACCTTTGTTACATTAATTAGGTCACCTAACTCCTGTTGAGTTAAGCCTTTTTCCTTTCGCAAGGACTTAATTCTTTTTCCAAGAAGCATAATCTCACCTCATATAATTATCTTCTTCAATTTCATTATAATTATTCCAAAAGATAAAATGGTTAAAGTTAACTAAAAATAAACCTTAGTTTTCTTGCTTTTTACTGTTTTCACTTTTTGAGGTTAAGAATGTTACTTTTTCAGCAATCACTTCTAAAATATTTTGTTTTTTGTCGTCTTTTTCAACAATTCTTGACTGTACTCTTCCCTTAATTCCTAAAATGTCACCTTTATGACAATATTCAGAAGTATTGACTGCGACATTATCCCAAAGAATACAATCAATACAATCAGTATCATAAAGTCCATTCATATTTTTAAAACTTCTTGGAACAGCTAAAGTAATATTAGAGATTTTTTTTCCATTTTCTGTTTTATTAATTTGTACTTCCTTTGTTAATCTTCCTACTAATACAATCTGGTTTAACATATTTCCTCCTTTCTTTTTGCTATCATAGAAAATAAATCTAAAATTTTCAAATTTAACTTTTATTAGAATAAGATTTAATCAAAATAAAAAAACAGAATTTGTTACACTCAAATTTTGTTTTTCACTTGTAATCAGTATTCAATTTTTAAATTTTACACTTTATAAATTTCTTTTAATTAATTGGTTCAATTCTACAGCATATTCCATGGGAAGTTCTTCCCTAAAGCGGTCAATGAAACCTAGTATCACCAATTCTGTTGCTCTTTCTTTTCCAATCCCTCTACTCATTAGGTAGAAGAGGGTATCTTCATTAATTTTAGAAACTGTGGCCTCATGTTCAATATTACTCTTTGTATTTGCACAAATATTAACTGGAATCGTATCACTTTTAGAAAATTCATCTAAAATTAAGGAATCACATTTTACCATTGCTTCACTATTTGTTGCACTCTTTTTAATCTCAACCTTACCTCTATAAGTTGCATTTCCTCCATTTTGGGCAATACTTTTTGAGATAATATTACTTGTGGTATGATTTCCTAAATGAATCATTCTAGCACCACTATCCTGATTCTGATTTTTCTTTGCCATACTAATGGTAATACAAGTACCGCTAGAGTAATCTCCCTTTAGAATACAGCATGGATATTTCATAGTTACCATAGAACCAATGTTTCCATCGATCCACTCCATAGTACCATTTTCTTCTACTAATGCTCTTTTTGTAACTAGATTATATACATTAGTAGCCCAGTTTTGAATTGTTGAATAGCGACAGGTACTATTTTTCCCTACATAAATTTCAACAACTGCAGCATGTAGTGATGATTCGCTATAAGTAGGAGCGGTGCAACCCTCAACATAATGCAAAGAGGAATTATCATCCACGATAATCAATGTCCTTTCAAATTGACCCATGTTTTTACTATTAATTCTAAAATAACTTTGTAGGGGTCGCTCTAACTTGGTATTTTTAGGGATATAAATAAAACTTCCCCCACTAAAAACACTTCCATTTAAAGCAGCAAATTTATTTTCATTACTACTTACTATTTTTCCAAAGTATTTTTTAACTAATTCTGGATAAACCTTCATCGCCTGTTCTATCGATGTGAATATTACATTTTTCTTTTCCAATTCTTCTAACATATTATGGTAGATAACTTCACTTTCATATTGAACACCCATTCCACCTAGGTGTTTTTCACTTTCTAATACTCCTAAATCGTTCAATTCCTCTTTTACTGGTCTTAAGACATTATTCCAATCACTTTCTATTTTTTTGTCTTTCTCATTAGACTTATAATAGATAATTCGATTAAAATCCAAATCAATATTTGGTCCAAATAAAGGCATTTTTTGTTGTTCGAATAATTCAAAAGATTTAAGTCTAAATTTTTTTACCCACTCTGCTTCTTTTTTAATACTAGAAATTTTTTCAATATTATTCCTACTTAATCCTGTTATTTCCATTTTTTCACCAGTTTCTAAATACTTATTTTTGTAATCTTTTTCCTTCATAAAATTGTTCTTGTTTTTGTTTGAAGTGACAATTCTTTTCCCAATCTTTATGTGCTATCCTTCTCAGTTTTCTTCCTTTCATTCCGTGAATTCCTTTATCACTTAAATTTACTCTACTCTCAACAATACGTATTCTATCCTTAAAGTAAATATCTGAGTCTAGCATTCTATCTTCTAATTCTCTTATAGAAATTTTTTCTTGTTTTCTTAATTCCTTGATAAAGTTAGACTCTGTTTGTACATAGCAGATTCCTTTTTCATCCATCAACTCTGGATTTTCAATGGATCCAAAGGGAATATAACTTCCTAACAATACCTTACTACCACGAACAAGGGGCAATCTTTCTCCGATGATAACGTTATAATATTCATCATTTACCTTACATACTATAGCCTTTGGTATAAGTTCTGGTTCTTCCCTTTCTATTCCTTTTTCTGCATCATAAAATCTAACATCTACCTCAAATAGATTTTTAGTATTTAGAACAATATCTTCTAACTCACTTTTTTTCATTTCTAATCACCTCTAATATCTTTTCTATTGCGTTACTAGGAAGTAGTGCACACATCTTTCTATTTGGTTGCATACATACTTCTTCATATACTATCAAATCCCCTATTAACTCTTTATTATATTCTTTCTCATCAATCATATTCTTATAATTCAAGATAATTTCTTCTGCTTCTTCTATTGTTTTTCCGATTAGTGTTTTAATCAAAATACTAGTAGCAGAGGTACAGATAGCACAAGCTTCCCCATCAAAAACAATGTCTTTAATTATACCGTTTTCACATTTCAGCTGCATATCAATATTATCAATGCAGGATTCACTACTTGTATTTTGAAAAATATAACCATCCTCACTCGTTAATCCTTTATTTACTGGATTTTGATAATGATCTAGAATTATCTCTCTTCTTATATTTTTATCCATTTATATCACCACTTTAAATATATCCTTACTATTTTTTAATACTTCTATTACTTGATCCATTTCTTCTTTAGTATTATATAAATAAATACTAATCCGACACGTATTATTAATATTTAAATCATCCTTTAGGATTTTAGCACAATGATTTCCTGCTCGAATTGCTATATTATAATGATTTAAGTAAATTGAGGTATCCTGACTAAATACACCTCTAATATTAAAGGTTACAATTCCACTTTTACTATTTTTGTTATATAAAACAATATTAGGAAGTTTCTCTAATTCTTGAATCAAATATTGTTTTAACTTGTATTCATGCTCATGAATTTTTGAAACTCCAATGGACTCAATAAATTTTATTGCCTCTCCAAGTCCTATCACAGAAGCAATGGGAGGGGTTCCTGCTTCTAGTTTAATAGGGGCTTCTTTTAAAGTATAACTACTGTCGCTTTCAAAACTTTGATTCATTCCTCCGCCATATTTTAATGGTTCCATTTTATCTAAAAGAGCTTTCTTACCATATAATATTCCCACTCCCGTTGGGCCTGCCATTTTATGAGCTGAGAAAGCTAAAAATGATACATTTGCCTTTTCTACATCGACTGGAATATGAGAAACACTTTGAGCAGCATCTACTACAAAGTAAAGACCTTTTTCCTTACATATCTTTCCTATTTTCTCAATATCTCTAATATCTCCCACTACATTGGAAATATGGGCAATAGATATTACTTTTGTTTCGGGAGTAATTGAATTTAGTACATGATCAACAGTTAGTTCATGATTTTCATCTAAAGGAATGTAATTCACCTTTATTTTTTTCTTTTTCTCTAATACTAACCATGGCAACACATTAGAGGCATGTTCTGACTTAGTAATCAGTACCTCATCTCCCTTTTTTAATAGCTGCCCAAAAAATCCAAGGGCAATCATATTTAGAGACTCTGTGGCTCCTGATGTATACACAATCTCCCTTTCATCCCGAGCATGAATAAAGTTTTTTACAATTGTTCTAACTTGATCATATTCCTGATTGGTTTTTATCGCATTGTGATAATCTCCCCTATGAATATTAGAAGTATACTTGGTATAATAATCTACCATTTTATCTACTACACATTTTGGTTTTAAGGTAGTTGCACTATTATCCAAATATATTAATTCCTGGTTTAGAATAGGAAATTCATCTCTATTCATAATTTTCACCTCTTAAATATTTTCAATTTCTTTTTGAAGTATCACTACTTCTTTTTGTTCTGGATCTCCACCATTTAGTAATAAACCTTTGACTAATAATTCATTTGATTTTCGTCTATCTAATCCTCTACTCATTAAATAAAATAAAATATCATCCTTAAATCTTCCGATATAGGCAGAATGAGAAGAGGATACATCATAGTTATCAATTAATAGATTAGGTAAAATTGTACTTTTACCATTTTCTAAATTAATAATCTGATTTTCCTGATTGCAGGTACAACCATTACTTGTCTTCAAAACTTTTCCTGTAATTTGAAAGGATAGACTATTATTATTTATATTTACACCATGATTAAAAACATTGCTAACTGTTTTTTTATTGTTATGGTAAATTTGCATCGTTAAAGAATTATTTTTATAATTTATTGTACTAAAATGATATTCTACTTCTGCATGTTCCCCATCTAAGTATATTTCTATTTCTATATTCTTATCTATATTATAATGATAAACTACTAAGTGACTATTTTCATTCAAGCGAAAAACTTGGCTTTTATCTTCTTTTGTAAATAAATATATTTCTCTTGTCTCATGATTTGATAGAATAATTTCATCTTTTATTTTTATTTTATTCATAAATATTACTCTCTTTTACTTCATTTATACTATGATAACCAACTTTTTCTGTCTCTAAAGCTAGGGATATATCTCCTGTTTTTTTTATGGTGCCATCTTTCATGATATGTACATAATCAGGTTTTAAGTATTCTAAAATTCTAGGATAATGAGTAATAATAAGTACAGAGGTATCTTTATTTTCCTCTAAGTATTCTTTGATATTATCACAAACAATTTTCAGGCTATCTACATCTAATCCAGAGTCTATTTCATCTAAAATAATCAATTTAGGTTTTAACATTTTGATTTGTAAAATTTCATTTTTTTTCTTTTCCCCACCAGAAAATCCTTTATTCAGTGATCTATGAATCATATCCATAGGAAAATTTAATTTTTGTACAGAATCTTCAATTTCTTTTATAAATTCAAAATAATTAATACGATTTCCTGTCACTTCTTGAGTAGCTGTTTTTATAAATTCACTGTTACTAACCCCTTCTACTACCGTTGGGTCTTGCATCGCTAAAAAAATTCCTTTTTTTGCTCTTTCATCTACATCTAGAGAAATAATAGATTCTTGATTAAAAAGAATATCTCCATCTATCAACTCATATTTTGGATGCCCCATTATAGCTTTTGATAAAGTTGATTTCCCAGTACCATTTGGACCCATTATAGCATGTATTTCTCCATTTTTTATTGTAAGAGAAAGCTCATCAATAATTTTTTTGTGATTATCTTTTGTATGAACAATCATGTTTTTAATCTCTAGCATCTATATCCCTCCTTATATTTCATTATATAGTTTCTTTTATAAAAAAATTGTTGCTTTTTAAAACAATCATATTTTATCATAAATTTTTATATTTTAAAAGAAAAAAAGAATACAGTTTCAGTATTCTAAATTTATGCAACTTTTGACTTTTGATAGGATTGATTCCTATCGTTAAAATTAATAATTCCTTTCTCTTGTTCTTCTCTAGTATAGGAATTATCGTGGATATCCTGAGCATAGTTTTTATAATTTCTATTTAAATAATTGTCAACATCTAAAACTGCTGATTCTGGATAATTAATATCCATAGAAGAATCCTCCTCAACTGGTTGAATGAGAACTCCAGCTTCTTCTACTGCATGAGAAAGTGCATGCAATCCGGCTACTTGATGTCTTAAGGATCTATTTTGCTCTTCTAGACTTTGCATCATACTATTCTGACTAGATATGGTTCCTTTTAACTGTGCATTTTGTCTTTCAAGATGAATTGATTTTGTTCTATATTCATTCACTTGGTGTCTTAAAGACTGTATTTCCTGTTGCTGTGAATAGCTTTCTTCTCTTAATATGGCAATATTTGAATCTTTTGCTTCTCCTTCTCCTCTTTCTTTATCAAGTGCTGCTCGATATTTTCTAATCATCTCAAATTGCTTTTTGATAGTAGTGGTTGCATCAGCAACTATAGGGGTTGCAATTTCTTCATCAGTCAGGCTATAAGGTTCTTTTGACGTAACACTTACTGGTTGTTCCTCCATTTTTTCTTCATAAGAAATCGTATCATCCTGCTCTTCTTGTTTTTCTTCTTGATCAGATTCTACCTCTCCTTCATCCCTATCAAAATCTTCAGATTCTTCCATCACCATATTTGAATGATTCAAATCATCATCATCAAGTTCCAAATCAGATGAATCCGTTGAATCATTTTCTGTAATATTAAGCATCACTTCTGAGTTTCCCTCTTTTGGAGTATTTTCACTTTCTAAATTTATCGTTTGTTCCTCTGAAATCGGTACTGAATTCAAATCATTTGCTGTATTCACAATTGGTGGAGTTTCTTCCTCTTTCATACTCTGAATTGGAATATCAATATTTGGTGTTAAAGAAGAGGTCTCTCCGCCTGATATATTTTCCTCTTCTGGTAGTGAATTTACAATTGGAGGCTCTGGAGTCTGTACTTGTGCAGAGTCACTTGGTTGTTCTTGTGTAGATTGCGTTGTATTATTTTGAGATTGTACTAATTGATCTGGGTTAAACTTCATAATCGTTGCTCCTACTACATTAGTAGCAAGGTAATAATCTCCATTATTTTCACCAATAAAACTGAAATAGTTATTAGCTATATTTACTCCACCTATTGTATAAATAGCTGATTCTGAAAATTGATTATCAAAGATAAAGTCCCCATTCATTCCCATAATGTCTTTCATTTGTTTTTTGATTGTCGCAGCATTCTGGGCAAGAGTTTGTGCAGCAAATGGATCCGATTTATTTTTCAAAGCGTCTATAACTGATGGTGTAGATGGAACATTTTTTTCGACTAATAATAATTGACTTTTAAGTGGCTTAATCATTTTATTCTCAAACGGAATTAGTATTTGACCTTCTTTATTAATTACACCTAATGAGGTAAAAGGTGCGTGTCCTAAGGCTTCTTTATAATTTGTAGTAGCAATTATATTTCCGTTTTCTAAATTATAGTTTTCAACAAAGTAATACATGGTATTTTGATCCACTTTTCCATAGATAAATTCTTTTGGAGGAAAACCAGGATCATTCGTCATGCCTTTTAATATTTCCATTTCATCACCACCTTAACTTTGCCTATTATATAAAGATAATATCATAGTTTTTTTAAATAGACAATATTTTTGAATAAATTATTAGAAATATACTCATAATATAGATGAATACTTGCTGTGTTCACATCAAAAGCTACCAATAAAGGTTGCTTTTATTTTATTATTTCGCTAAAATAAAAATGGTGGTATTATGAGTAAAAACAAATTAATGTTAGAAATGTCAATCTTTGCCATTTTTTTATTTACGGCATGTACTTTTCTTGTTATTAACGAGAAAAAAAATGAATATTTAATACCCAAAATCGATCAAAAATTAAAAGAATATGTAAAAGAACAATATCCAAACCTTACAAAAGAAATAAATATCCGTAAAACAACATATCATAAAAAAAAAGCAGCATATTTTATGCGGATTGAAAATAAAAAGAATAAAGATTTATATTTTATAGTCCATTATAAAAATAAAAAAATTACTTCTAGCTACAAAACAGATTATTTAGAAGGAAAAACCTTACTTTCCAAATTAGAAAATGAACTAGAGGCTCAACTAAGAAATAAAGTAAATAATAAGATTACCCTTCATTTTACTCAAAAACTTAATGAATATAATTATTCTATCTATGATAGAATAATTTCTAATGATCACATCCAAGAATTAAGCATTTATAATATCAACGCAGAATTGGAATCTAATGATTTTCAGATAAATTCTTTAGTCACTTCTATTTCCAATTTCTATCATTTTATTAATCATGAGGACTATCACCCTAATTACTATCAGCTTAGGATCATTCATTCCAAGAATATTACTAAAGAAATAAAACTGAAGTTTTTAAACGAAAAATTAATTACACAAAATTTAGAAGAAATCATAGAAGGGATTATACAGAAAAACCCTACTATCAGTTCTAAATTTAGTATAAAATATGAATATACAGAATAGGAGGAATATTATGAAGGATTGTATTTTTTGTAAAATTATAAAAGGAGACATTCCCTCTTCGAAGATTTATGAAGATGAGAAAATTTTCGTTTTTCTGGATGTAAATCCATCAACAAATGGTCATATGCTAGTAATTCCTAAAGAACATTATCAAGATTTATTTAGTCTAGATGAGGAGATTATTGTTCATTCTGTTAAAGTCATTAAAGAAAAATTATACCCTTTAATAAAGGATAGACTTCATTGTGATGGTCTAACAATTAGTCAAAATAATGGTTTTGGTCAGGAAGTTAAACATTATCATATTCATCTTGTACCAAGATATAAAAAGGACCAAAGTACCATTACTTATAATCAGGATCTCCTTTTACCCATTGATCAGGTGTATTCTATCTTAAAAGAAAAGTAAATACTAAATCAATAGAAAAGGCTACTAATACCAGGTAAGTTATAATACTTGGTATTTTTTCTATTACTTTATCAATGATTGGTTTTATAATATAGATCACAACTATAGACATAGCACCCCATAGTAATGCCATTTCTAAAGAGATATAGGGTCCTATATGGAATTTCATATCACGATAATCCCAAAATACTTTATGGAATACTTTTTCGATTAAAATCCCTCCCAATAACTCTGCTACTGTTAAAATAATTGCAGATAGCAAGAATACCAAAACTAATTTCAACCATCTAGGAACCTTAATTCGATTAAAAACAAATCTCATAATTATAATAATCATGACACAACCAATTCCATAAACTGGAATCCAAGGTCCATACAAAATTCCATTATTCATTCCTTTAAAAAGAAAGAATTTTAAACTAGTTTCTATTACAAATCCAATCATAGAGTATATTAAAAAGGAATTGATGTAATATCTTATTTTTTTCTCCATTTTATCACCTACTATTAATATGCACAAAAAAAAAGAGAATTATCTCTTTTTTAGCAAGCAATACTGCTTCCTAATATAATAGCAAGTAAAATATATAATACTATTATAATTAAATAACCACATCTACCACGTGATGATGTATTTTCTTGACAAGACATTTACGACACCTCCTTTAAATATAAGCACCTAGAATAATAATTAAAAGAATAAATAATACTAATATGATTGCAGTTGATGAAACATAATTACCCATATTTTTTCCTCCTTTTTTATGGTATTCACATTATTTTATGGTAAAAGTATAATTTGTGTGATTACATCTATCTATTTTTATAAAATATTTTAAAATTCAATTGCACATTAATCTTTTTTTTGCTATGATAAATAATTGATAGGAGGAAAGTAAAATGAAGAAAAAAGCATTCATTTGTTTTAGTACCTTATTGGTAGTATGTTTATCTCTAACAGGATGTGGAAAAAGTGCAGAATTGAAGGTTGGAAAACAAACCGCTGTTGCGGTAAAAAATGGAAAAATAACTGCTAATAACTTATATAAAGAATTAAAAAAAGACTCTATTGAAAAGTTAGTTAATATGATTGATCATAAACTATTTGATAAAAAGTATCCAAGTGATGAAAATGAAAAAAAATCCATTGATGAACAAATAGAGCAAATCAAATCTTATTATAAGGATGATGAAGCTAGTTATTTATCAGCAATAAAAACTTACTTTGGAGTAGAAAGTGAGAAAGAATTAAAAGAAACCTTATCTCTTGAATATAAAAGAGGGTTAGCTGTTGATGACTATTTGCAAGATACCATCAAAGATGATGAGATTCAAAAATACTATGATAATAACATTTTTGGAGATATTAAAGCTAGTCATATTTTAATTTCTGTTGATACAAAAGAAGGTATGAGTGAAGAGGAAAAAACCAAGGCTAAAGATAAAGCATTTAAAGAGGCAAAAAAGGTAATTAAGGAATTAGAGGAAGGTAAAGAGTTTAATTCTCTTGTTAAAAAATATTCCGATGATGACGCTACTAAAAATAAAAAAGGGGATTTAGGATATTTTAATAGTGACGATATGGACGCTAATTTTTGGAACGCAGCTTTAGAGCTTAAGAAAGGAAAATACACAACAGAACCTGTAGAATCTTCCTACGGTTATCATATTATCCTAAAAACAGGAGAAAAGAAAAAGAAAAGTTTAAAAAGTGCTAAAAAAGAGATTAAGAAAACGTTAGCTAAGGAACGATTAGCTAGTGATCAATCTTTATACTATGAGTCATTGGTTGCTATTAGGGAGAAAAATAAAATTACTTTCGGTGATAGTGAATTAAAAAAAATGTATCAAGACCATATGGATGAATTAATCAAAAATGCAAAACAAAATACGAATAACAATTCGACTAATAATCAATAAGAAGTCAAAACAGGAAAACATTTCATTTCCTGTTTCCTAAATTCAAATTTCAACCGCACCAGGTGGTGCGGCTTTTTGATACAATAA
>CAJUJA010000008.1:0-1456 GCA_910586635.1 uncultured Bacilli bacterium
AATTTATTTAATTCTTGATGAATAATGTTACTATATTTATCCCTTTCTATATTTTTTAATAACATTTGAATAACAGTCAAAGTAGAAATTAAGGTCGTAGGGGATGTAATCCAAACCCGTTTTTTGTATGCATATTCAATAATATCAGAATGATAAGCATTAATTTCTGCAAAAATCGCCTCAGCTGGCAAAAACATAATTGCTTGATCACTAGTTTCTGATGGAATAATATATTTAGAACTAATCGCATCAATATGTTTTTTCACATCCATCTTAAATAATTTCTCATATTTTTCTCTTTCTACAGTTGAAAAATTTTTATCAACCATTAATTGATAATTTTCAAGTGGGAACTTAGAATCAATGGCAATCGTTCCAAGTGGTTCTGGTGCAAATAAAACGGAATCTGCAATAGTATGATTACTAAATGTATATTGAAGTCTGTAAATAGAATCATTTTTTTCTCCAAAAACACTAGATAAGATATGCTTCAAATTCACTTCCCCAAAAATTCCCCTACTTTTTTTATCAGTTAAAATACTTTGTAAGGAAACAATATCTGTTGATAAGTTTTCTATCTTTTTTTGAGCCTCATCAATTTTACTTAAACGTTCAATAACAGAAGCAAAAGTCTTATTTGTTTTCTCAAAATTTTGATCTAATCTTTCATTTACTCTTTCATTAATAGCCAAAAGTCTTTTTTCCACTTGTTCATTTAATTTTGTAAAATCCTCATTCATATTTTTAGCCAAACTACTTTTAAAATCTCCCAATTCCTTCACTACATTAACTTCTAATTTTCCAAGACGCTCTGTAATATTAGATTCATTAATATTTTTAAATAAAGAAACAATAGTTAAAACCAGATTTACAACTAACAAACCAATAATAATATAATCCATAGAAAACCTCCTACTCTATTTTCATCTTTTTATTAAGCCACTTTGAAATAAAATAAGCAGCTAATATTAATAAAGAAATAATAATAATCGTCTTAATATCTGTAATACTTTCTAATAGACTTTTTCCAACACATCCCCAAAATGTAACCATAAAAATTTTCCCAATTAACAAAGCCAATAAAAATTTCTGTTTACTCATTCTCACAATTCCTGCTGCTATATTTACTAAGAAAGCTGGAGTAAACGGAAGTGCGATAATAACTACTAAATTAGAAAAATCAATCGTTTTCATTTTCTTTATAATTTTCTTTAATTTCGTATTTTTAAATCTTTCTTTTATAAATTTTTTGGATATAAATGAAAACAACAAAAAAGATAAGTAACATCCTAAACAGGTAGATAACCAGGATATGATAATACCAATAATAAGCCCAAAAGCATTAATATTTAAAGCAACAAACACACCTAAGGGTAATGCGGGAATAATGGACTCTAAAAGGATTAGCAAAACACCACAAAGCAAGCCTCCCTGCTGCAATAATGAAGTTAAGTAA
>CAJUJA010000008.1:1466-6754 GCA_910586635.1 uncultured Bacilli bacterium
TATTATTATAGTATAAATGGATTGTTTTTAAAAGAAAAAATATTGTACTTTTTGATATACCTTTATAAGTTATTAAATGTTGTTATAACCTTTGTTTATAAATATTTACGGCATTTTTATTTTTGAAGATATTCACATATATTTTTGCTTTCAAAAGTAATAAATTGGTAGTAAACTTAAAATATTATGCAATGCAATGTCATAGTATCGAAGTATAGTCTTATAGATGAAGTGGCTAACGCCACTAAAGTCTTCACCATAATAAGGTATAGTATTAACCTTATTATGTAGCATGAAGCATGTAGCAAAATAATTTATATTTAAAATGGAATATTTATAATTGTTATAACTTTTAAGCTAAGTCAATTATATTTCCATTAAGTTGAAAAATACATTTACATCCAAAATAACTACTAGCTTTAATTGGAATTATTACTCCTTTTTTCCATTCTTCTAATAAAATCTGCTTTGAAAAATTATCATTTACCAGATAATTTATTATTATTTTTCTATCTTCAATAATTAACTCTGTTTTATTAATATTTAACCAGTTGCTATACCAACGATCTTGTTTTCCTAATTCTAAAACTCTATTTTTAGAAATATCGATTTTATCTGTAAATACTAGAGCAGCACCAACAGGACTATTAATCTCATTACCACTTGAGTGATCTTTGATTGCATGAACTATTATATCTTTACTTTCTTGTGATAGCTTTGTTTTATCCAAAAATTGTATGCACATTTCACTACTTCGATTTGCATGTCCTTTTTCCCATCTATAGTACCTATATCATGTAGTAAACCTGCAATTTTTCCTAATTCAATAGTTTTTCTATCAAAATTAAGACTAGTCAATAATTTTTCAATAGCATTTATTACAAAGGTAGTATGACATCTTCCATGACAAGCAAGTAGATTATCTTTATTAATTTCATTTATTGAATCAATAATATCATTTAGTTCTTTATCATTTATTAATAAATTATAATTATTCAAGTTCTATCCCTCCAACTACTGATATTTTACCATATTGAGGTACTTATTTAAATTAAAAGTAGTAAAACTTTGTTTAATTTATTATAGATTCATTGTAAATAAAGACCATTATAGTAAAAATAAAACTTTTAATAATTATAAAAAGATAGTATAATCACTTACTATCTTCTAAATAACTAATATATCCTCCGATAATATTTACCACATCATAACCACGCTTTGCTAAAATTTCACATACTCTTCTACTAGTAGTACCATAATTGCAAAAAATATAATAAGTTTCTTCCTTTTTTAAATAATCATCCGGATTAGTCAATAAAAAATTGGAAGGAATATTTTTAGCAGAGGATATGCTTCCCTCAGAAAATTTATAGTTATCTCTAATATCTATCAAACAAATAGATTGTTCCTCCATTAAATGGATCAATTGATAAGTATCTATTTCCCTTATCATATACTACACCTCAATGTAATATATGATAAACGAGGAAATTCAATAAGGATAGATTCCTTATCTAATTACATAAGGACTCTTTTTCGTACCTTTACCCTTCTCAATCATCATATCACTACCAATACGAATAACTAACCTTATCCCCTGTTCACTGTTTGCGTAACTATCCTCAATATACCCTTGTGAATTAACGAAATACACACTAGCAGTATCTTCTGTCATACCGTTTGCCAACCAATAATTTCCCTCATTTGTTAAATAATTATAGTTTTGACAATCAGGTACCTTAGTAGTTTTACAATTAGGATCTAAACTTGCATTTAAAAAGTCATAAACAGGCAATAATGCCACCTTACTTTCTATTATCTCAGAACACTCTGGGCTTCCGTCCTTACTGGTATCAGAACTGCTTCTTTTTCCTACACAGGATTTGAATTTTAACAATTTTGATCTAATCTTTTTCGTAAATATAGTAGGTTCCTCATTATAATATAAATAATCACTATCACTCTCATCATTAATTCTATTATTATAAAGACGATCAACAATCACACTAATAAAACTATTTTGATAAGTATTAATACCTAAATTATCATCAAATGAATGATTATAGCGATTATCCCATGGAAAACTATTAATACTCCCCTCGTTTTGAACTAACGTTATTTCATGATTAGAATTAATCTTTAAAATTCTCCAAATCTTATCATTATCCTCAAACTTTACATAGTTATTAATATCACTACCACGATATACATAGCCTCCATTATAAGAGTAAAGACCGTAACCTTCAGTTACAATATTTTTCTTATCTAAGACTTTCTTGTATAATTCAGTAGTAGTATAATCACTTCCACAATCTAAGTAAGCAGTATAACTATAAGAATTTTGATTCGATTTTTGAACTACCACTTTTCCACTACACAAATCCGTATACAAATACTTATCTAATGTTTTCATATACTCTTCTTCTGCTAATACCTTGTCATGAATTTCAACTTTCTGAGAAATAGTAGATGGAAGCTTTTTTTTATGATCAGAAAAGTAGGACTGTGCAGCCTCTTTCATAATATCCTCTACTTCCACATAAGTATAATTTTTCTTAGAAGTTAAAGAAATAATAAAACCGATTAAAACAATAATGATAATAACTATAATAATAACTCCCATCATTTTAACCAGCTTTGCTCTAAACTGATCTTTAGCTAGCTTTTCTTCTTTTTTTATTTCTTCCTCAAGATTCTCATCATGTAAATCTTCTTCCTCATATTCTGCCTCAACTTCTTTATTTTCATCTTCAGAAATTTCCTCATTAATCTCTTTAAAACGATTACCATTAGGTCCTATTTTATTATCCATACTAAACCCTCTTTCTAACTATTAATTATCAAAAAAATCATCAAAAAATTCATCATCGTCATCATCTGCATCTTCTTCCAAATCAATATTTTGTACAACTACTTTATCCTTAGAAGTATCTTTGGAATCTTTCTCTTCCATAACTTCAACCTTTGATTCTTTCTTCCTCTTTTCTTCTAATTCTTTATTTCTTTGCTCTTCTTTCTCTAATTCGGCAATTTTAGCATCAATCTTCTTAACTAACTCATCTACATCAAAACCATTGTCTAAACCAGCTTGATCCCTTCCATCCCTATTCTGAATAGGGGGTTTCATAGCATTCCCAGGTTTAGGTTCAAAGGGATTAAAGTCCTTATTAGGAAAAAAAGGATTATTAGGGTTAGGAATTCGCCTTTGCCCAGGATCCATCATTCCAGCAAAGGGATTAGATGGTGGTTGAGGATATCCTTTTTGTTCATCTGATGCATTCATCATCTCTAATAACTTCTTCTTTTTCTCATTTTTAACAAACTCTTTAATATCAAAAACGTGAACAGGCATTTTCTTACGATATGGATATTTTGCTTGTGGATACTTTTCTCCCCAATCTATTTTAAAATCAGGTGTCATTTTAGTTTTAAAGGGTTGTTTTCTCATACGTAATATAATCGTTTCAAATTGTTTCATACGTTGCAAATCAGAAACCGTTACTAATGGAGTAGATGCCGTTTTATCATCTTTCTTACTTTTCACCTCTCCACACATCTTCGAAATTTCCTCTAATGCCGCAAGCTCTGTACTAATTAAATAAATAATATTTCCACAGTTACCTTTAATCGTTTCTGCATCTTCTTTTCCATATACTTTATTTAATTGTGCAAAGTTTTGAATAATCATAGTAAATCTAATTTGTCTGGAACGTGCCGCTGTAATCATAGTAGTAACATCTTTTAAAGGTGGCATATTAGCAAACTCATCCAATAAGAAATTAGTTCTAATAGGAAGTTTACCACCACATTTTTGAGCAACATCAATTAAGGTTTCATAAATTTGTTTTAAAAGAATTGTGACTAAAGAATGGTAAGTCTTTTTCTCATCCTGAATAACAATGAAAACTGCTGTTTTTTGCTTTCCGATAGAAGATAAGTCAATATCACTATAAGATAACATTTCACTTAAGTTTTCACGAGAAGCAAATAACTTTACTTTCTGCTTAAATACAGATAAGATAGAACCTTTCGTTTCACTTGGTGCCGTTACTGTACCAAAAGCATTGATAGCAGCTGCACTAGCTGGATCCTTCATACCAAAGTATTCTTTAATATAGGTAGAACCACCAAATTTATCTTCTCCAACAGTACTCATTAAGTTAATACTATTAATATTAATTTCTTCATTTTTAGCATCCTCAAATAACCCTAAAGCAAGTCCAGAAAAATAATCAGCTGACGTCTTTTCCCAGAAAGGATCCGCATTTGCATTGGATTCATCATATAAAATATTAAGTGCTAAATCATCCAATAACTCAATCGCTTTATCCTGTTTACCACTCTTATAAATCTGATAAGGTAAAGACATCGGATTCCAAGCATTTCCATTTTGGGGATCACGAAAGTTAAGAAGTAAAATTTGATAACCCTTAGCCCTTAACATTTCAGCAGTATTTTCATAAATTTCACCCTTAGGATCAGTAATAATCATACTTTCCCCTTTTTTTGCTAAAATCTTAACCGTAGGTTTAATCACCGTTTGAGTCTTACCACTACCAGTAGCACCAATCACCAAAGTATGATATTCACTATCGTCAATCCATGATTCATTATCCTTTAAGATAATAGGAACACCAGCCACCTTTGATTTCTTCTGTGTTGGGGTTACCATCGAAAGTTCCTCTTTCATTTCCTTTTCTTTCGCCCATCGACTATATCCTTTATTTTTCTTCTCTGTACTAAAACCAATTCCTTTTTCCATTTCAAAAAATCTAGAACTAACACTAATAATTAATCCAAATAATGCTAATAAATAAAATACTAGAGTTGCTGTAATATGGTCAGTAGAAAAAGCAGGAAAAGGATTTAATCCTGATAAATACCCATTATCCGCTAAAGATGCTAAATTCACAACACCGATTGATATTACATATAACAAGAAGATTGCAAATATTATAAATATTACTACATCTTCTGAATCTGCGGTAAACTTAAGTTTCATATAATACCTTCTTCCTTCTTAAACTATTATATCATGTAAAACTAGTTAGAAACAAGTAATTTAAACTTATCTTCTGTGAACTCATACATTCCATATTTTACACCATTATTACTATAATAGCTACACCCCATAATAATTTCATAACGATTATCTTCATCTATATCAATGATAGTATTAATATAAGGCATACATCCACTATAAACATCAGTTAGTGGTTCTATATTTTTATATAAATAAATTACTTTATTATTTTTTATCATATATATAACACTAAAAGAAGTATCTC
>CAJUJA010000008.1:6764-15378 GCA_910586635.1 uncultured Bacilli bacterium
AATATCAATATTTACATAATAACTACTTGTTAATATAGAATCAGCTGGTAAATGATTTTCTGTTAATACTCTTTTAGGATTTTCAAAATCTTCAATATCATAAAGAGTAAAATCTACTACTTTATATTTTATATTTCCCTTTAAAGCTAATAAATCACCCTCATAATTAACGGCTTGATTTTTCCCCTTAAATAAATACCACTTGTCATTAAAGTAAAGATTATAATTTCCATAATAGGAATGATCAATATAAGTATAATATTCCTTCCAATTATATAGATTAATATCTTCAAAAGAAGCAGAATTCCATTTGGTACCATTTTTACGAAAAATAGCACCATTGCCAACTAAAATAATATTTTCTTCCTTTGCATTCTTAATTAAATTCCGCCCAATAGTTAGAAAGAATAGTCCTGCTAAAAGAACAATAACTATTATAATTAACGCAGAAATTTTTGTAGATTTTTTCATAAATCCTCCTAATTTGCTTTGAAATATCCTAGTCGACTAGTATTTTTCCAATTATATTCTTGCCATAAGTTGGTTGCAGTACTACCAGGATCAAACATATGAACAGTATTAGAACTAACCGAATCAATAGCAACCCAATGTTGTCCGTTTCCTCCTCCGCCCTTTACTTCGGCTACTACATAATAACCACTATTCAGTAAGGATTGAATACTATTTAACTTAGCAGATTTAGACTGATTCGCAATATTTTGATTCCCCTGATAAATGAAGTTCGGAGCTGTTGTACTGACCTTGCCCCAATTAAAATTACCTTTTTTATCAAAACCACCAGTAGAATTTAGTTTTTGAACAAAACTTCCTGGATTAAAATCACCGGATACAGTAGTAGAAACACCAGATTTTGCGATTAAAATTGCAACTGATGTTGCTAAACATCCTGCTGACTGTATGGTAGCAGAACTATTTCCTAAGCGAATCGAAGAATAAGAAGCACCATACTGTTTCCAAGAGGTATAATCTCCAGTGGATGTAGAACCACCTGTACAATTTGCTGTATAAATATCTTTATTCGAACCATATGATTGTAATAAAATTTGTTTATAATCAAGAGAATTACTCAAATTTCCCCATTCCGTCTGCTTACTAGCTGCATAATTTGTCCCTACAATATACCCATTTTTATTTACAAGAACCTGGCCAGCTGTTTCTGATACCCATTGTCTTGCCTTTGCATTATCTGGCATAGCCCCTTTATAAGTAACTTTATTATTCACTCCTGAGAAAACATCCTGATACTGATTAGACGCAGCACCCTTTTTAGAACAACCCTTGTCAGGATTACAAAATACCTGATCAGCAACACAGTTTCTTACTTGTAATACCCACTGTCCATTTTCATTTTTAAGAGTGACCCCATTTGCCTTATTTACTCCACGAATTGCTCGGTCTAAAATAAAACTTCGGGCAGCAACAGCTTGCGTTTTAGCATGTGCCTCATTTTGTCCTCCAGAAATTTCTCCATATACAACACCTAAAATATAAGTCTCAAAGTCGATAAGACTTTCCCCTTCAATGGGAACATTATCACTTCCATCGCAAAAGCTAGAATGCATAAGTCTTACTTTCAAATTAGAAATTTGCTGATTAAATTTAACTACAGATTGTCCATTCGTAGCACCCTTAATATCATAAGTACAACTCCCGCCTAAATTAGTGGGCCCACTACTAATTTCTGATTCATATTTACTTCCCTTTGCTCCTTCTCGATCTGGACTTCCTATTCCATTTTCTGCATCATCTTCATCAGCAGATCCCACCGCAGAAAATATTCCAAGAGCAGGAAAAAGAAAAATAAAACAACAAATTCCAATTATAATTAACTTTTTCTTATTTGATAAAAATAGCTTCCCAGAAATATCACCTAAAAAATTAGTATTTTCTTCATCAGAACTGGAATCCCCCTCCCCAGCAGAATTCCCATCTGTAGAAGAATCAAAAGAATCGGTTTCCATTTTTTTATTTCCTAAAAGACTTCCTAATCCCCCTGGTAGTCCGGGTTTTGATACTCCCCCATTGGTAGAGTTAGCACCCTCCTTGGCTAAGTCATCACCTTGAGCAGCTGCTCCGCTACCATCTGCTCCACCTGCTGCTAAAGAAATTCCTTTATCAGCAGCATCTAAGGCTCCAGAGTCATCTAATTTTTTAGTAGCCTTAGACATTCCTGGAATTTTATTTAAAAGTTCACCACCTTTATTTAAAATCTTATCTCCAATTGGAGTTTTTGCCGCAAGATCAACAGCAGCTGCTCCTGCTGGCCCTCCTGCATAAGCAGCAGCCCCCTTAGCAGCCACTTTAGCCGCCTTTTTATTAGAATCTTGATTTTCCTTATTAGTATCACCTTTAGATGCAGAATAAGAATTATCAGCAGATGATTTACCTTTATTATTAGCAGAAGTAGTAGTACCCTCATTGTTACTACTACTTTTTTCTATATTACGATCTGGCATATCTATCACCTACTTCTATTTTTTATTCTTATAATCCTCCACCACTACCAAATGAATCTAATTCTTGTTTTGTTACAGAGACATTAATTCTCATTCGTCGATTTCCACAAACAAATAATGCCTCTCCTTGTGAATATCTTTTAATACTTTCCTTTTCACTCTCATTTAAATCAATCAATAAACTTAAGTCCTCAACTGCTTGTTTTCTTAGTCCCATAACTAAATAATAAGAAGCATTATCAAAGATTGCTTTTCCCTGTGTTATCACAGTTGGTGCAGAAAAATCACTTGGTTGTTGAGTAATAATAATAGTACCAGTATTATATTTACGAGCACGTCTTTGCACTTGTGCTAAAAAGTCAGCTCCTAAAGTATTTTGCTCTCCAAGTAAGACATGAGCTTCATCTACCATCAAAACAGTATCGACGCTAGTATCTAGGCAAAGGCCCCATGCATACTTTAATACGTTAAAAAACAAAGCATTTTTTACATTAGAATCACTGTTCATTAATTCTTTAATATTAAAAACCATAAAATCACTATTACCATTAATGGTAGTGTGACCATCAAAATAAAATTTTAATTCCTTAATAATCGGTCTTACCTTTAATTCTAATCGCTCCATAATATCCCGTTCATGAGTTTGCTCTGTCATCGAAGTAAGCCTACCCTTTATTGTTGCATAAACATCTGTAAATGTAGGATAATCCTCAGAAGTAAAACCTGAAAAATCGGTATCAAAATCAATTCCAAAACGCTTATAAGTATCCTGAACAATTTCTGAAAACATAGTTAATACATCCTCTGGAATTGACGGATCATAATATTTCATAAATGCTTTCAAAAACTGTAAAGTTCTAGTTAAAACAGTATAGCCTAACCCTTGTTTAATTTCCTCATCATCAGCATCAATAACCACTTCTAAAGGATTAATTAATCCAAACTCTCCTCCTTTTCCAATATCTACTTGATCTCCACCAAATGTCCTAGTAATTTCAGAAAGCTCATTTTCGGGATCAATTGCTACAATTTGACATCTATTTCTAATATGAGTTCGAAGCATTAATTTAGCAGCTGTCGATTTACCAGAACCCGAAGTACCTAAAATAATCATATTAGCATTATTTCTATTATTTTCTTTTCTGATCTTATACAAAAATTGGTTAAATAAAATCACACCACCTGAGAAATCAACACCAAGTAAAGTAGAAGGTCCTGGATCTTTAATACTGTCAAAAATAAAGGGATACATTGCTGCTATAGTAACGGAAGGAATTGGCGTTCCGATTCTTTCTTCTATATCTTGTGATGGAAAAATAGGTAAAATAGATTTCAAGACCTTTTCCTGCTCAAAGCGTAAAGAAATTGCTTTTAATTCCATAGCATCTAAATAGTTCTTTACATTCACCTTCCTCATTTCCAAATCTTCTTTTGTATCAGCAGTAATCATAATGTGCATTTGAAAATCAAAAATACGTGCTTGAGACCCTGCTAACATAGAAATAAAATATTCTAAACTCTCATAATCCTGGCGGATTCTCTCACGAGAGGTTTGATCACGCTCTTTACTATATCTTTCTTTTAAATCTGCCACCTGCTTGTTTAACATTTTAGATATCATAGAAAATTCAACTGGAATATGTTTTATAACAATCTTAATTCCAGACATACTGGTTAGTGTTGATAAATAACCAGGTTGAATATATCTTGGGTAAGAAACAACAGAAAGAATTGTTGCGTATTTATCACTAATAAAGAAATCACTAGCATTAAAACTTAATCCTTTAGGGGCTAATTGCCCTCTTAAACTTACACTCATACTGGCATCACCGTTCCAAACTCCGTTGTATTTCCCCCATTTAAGAAATTATCCAAAATAATTCGCAAATCATCATTACTAGCTTGTGATGCATTAAGCCCACAAGTAGCTAATCCATTAATTAGTAACCTTATCTTTTTTTGAATGATATCATCATTTTTCTCTTTAAATAGAAAATAATACTCTGTATCTACAATATTATTATTAATAAAAGATTGTCCCTTATCTAAATCCTGTAAAATTAACTTTCTAATTGCTGGAGTCTGAGTATCATTTAATTGTAATTGCAACTGAGACATATAAACAGATAAATCAACGGGTCTATCAGCAACTACTAACCAGAATTCAAAATCAATCATATTATAAAAATTCTTTAAACTAATTAAAACATTTTCTTGAGCATTCCCATCTAAAATGAAAATATTTCTAGGAGTAATTTTAACTCCCGTTACTTTATAACCCCCATAAGTATAAATCATACTATTTTGAATTGCTCTTACTGGTAACCAATCCTCTGTCGATCTGTTTCTTCCCTTTTCTTTTTCCTTCGCCAATTCTAATACACCAACCTTTCCATTTATAATCCCTTTGATTTGTAAAAAACTCAATGAGTTCTAAAATAACATTTAATATATTATGATAATGAGGAACTGGAACTACTAAGAATCCAGTTATAAAGGATGGCAACATAACTACTACTGTTACAACTGTAGAAGTTAACGGTAAGATTACCATTAATATAATAGTCAGTAAAACACCTGTCCCAAATAAAATTAAATCAAATGGTCTAAATAGACCAAGAATTAATTGTCCTCTTTTCGTATTTGCTGGAATTAAATAAATCATCTACATCACACTCCCTTATGGATTATTATTTCATCTTGAATTTCGCATATTTTTATTTGTTCGTTCTGTTATTTCCTTATCTGCATTAATGGCTTCATCTATTCTAGCATTTCGCCTATCTGATGATGCAAGTTTTTCATTTTTAGGAATAGATGTTACATTACGAAGTGTTTCTTTTAAGACACCTGTCCTCATAGCCTCTCTACCATCATGAGAAAATAAATCAGTTAGTCTAACATCTCTTTCACCAGCATGAACCTCTCTTAAATCACCATGTTTTGCTCTATAACTATTACGAGAGCCTCCTCTTTTATCCATTTCAGCTTGCATATCTTTGTATAGTGCTTCTTTTCTTCCAGCATCTGCCTGAGCTTTAAGATAAGATTCCTGTAAATAATTAGCAGCCCTTAGACGCTCAGCATCATTCATCACATAATTTCCATTACTATCTTGGTGACCAAAGTTTCTTGCTAGGCCTTCTTCTTCTGCAGCAGTCATCTGACCTCGTACAAAATTTTCGTATTCATTTTTCCTTCTAGATGCCTCATCCTGCATATCATACATTTCACCTTTAGTCTGTTCGATTCTTCCGGCTGTAAGACCCTCACGATCTAAGTATCTTTCTCCACGCTTCATTTGTTTATAAGTCATTTTGTCATTACCAGTTAACTCTTGAGCCATATAATCCTCTCCACTAGTAAAACTTTGTCCTACCCCTGGAGCTTGTTTTCCCTGATTAAAAGCAGCAACTTGCATATCTGCAGCATTTTTACTAGCAGATAGAGCATCTCTAAAACTACCTCCAGCACGGATAGCACCTGCAGCTGCCATGGCACCAGAAAGACCAAAATTGCTTAAGCTTCCCTTTAATCCTAAAGTATCCTTAACAAACTTAGGTGCGATTCTAGCAAAATAGAACATACCAATAATAATAAAAACTGTAGAAATGGCTCCTATCGTACCACTTGCAATTGGAATATCAAGACCATGGTCAATAATTTCCTGAACACAGAATAATACAAAAAATATAATAATAAGTCTTAAAAATAAATCTAAATAGGTAGAAGTAAGTGCCTTAACCCATGAAGCAAAGGCCCCGTCCTTAGACGACTTTGGATCAATATAACTAATAATAGGAATCGGTGCAATCAATCTCAAAACAGCCATTTTTAAAGCACGAACTGCAATATCGACACAAAAGCCAAGCAATATAACTACAACAAATGCACCACAAATAGTAGAAATAATAGGAGTATAGACAAAAGAATAATTATCATCACTTCCATTAGGACCAGTACACCAATCATTAATATTATCTAAAATATCATTAGGTGTGGATGTTGTAGAAGTATAAGTGTTATAATCATTTCCCCAACCTGAGCTACACATATAATTAGATGGGTTTGTTGCTCCCTCTTCCGTTGCTCCTTTTTTCAAATTAATCCGAACAAAAGTCTTCAATATAAAGGTTGCTAATTCTTTGGCACTTTGTGACTTATCATTTATAATATCATTAGAACTCTCTGATAAGGTTGAATCTGTATTATTCGTACTAACATTTCCAACAATCAATTTTCCTAAAACATTTTGACCAACAACCCTGGACTGAAGAGAATATAGCGTTCCAAATAATAAACCATTCTCATTTAAATAAGCATTATAACTTCCCTCCTCCGCATAAGGAATATTCAGAGGGATAATGGCCGTAAACATTGCTAACATAACAATAATTCTACTAATAATTTTTCCCATACCATTATCTTTATTAGTTAACCGCTCAGGATCCATAACGGCTTGCATTAAAGATACAGAGACTTTAAATATCATAAACACCCCTATAATCAACTGAATTCTGGAATAAAAATTTCTAATGATATCTGATGATAAAATGGAAGCATCCGCTATATTAAAAAAAACTTCATAGGCAATCATTAAAAGCCAGTATACAACACGGTCAAAAAGAGCAAAAAAACTTCTAATAATATCCATCCACCAATGGGTAACTTGAGTATCTGTTTCTAAATCAAACATAGCCGTATCACCTCTTTTCTACATCAACTTATTTTAATCCACAACTAGCATTATCACTAGTAATTCCAAATAACCCCAACAATACTTGAGTTAATAAAGGTACAAAGAATAGTGCAATGGCTGCAATAATTCTTTTTACAAATCTATTTTGGGCCTTTTTCATATTCTCTTCATCAGAAGTAATAATTGCTTTTCCAAAATCAATACTTCCTAGAATAATTGCAATCGTTGGTCCTAAGATCTTTACATAGTTAAGTAGTCTTTGTACCAACCAGGCTACTGAATCTTCATCATTTACATCTCCCAAGATAGAACTACAACTACTTAAACCAGAAGATGCCAATCTTTTTTCCGCATCAAAAGTATAATGACTATCTAACTCATACGCCTGTACACGATATGTAAAAATAGAACCAATCATAATGAAAGTAAGAAGAAAAATTTTAACACATCTTGTAATCATATATTACACATCCTTACTGTAAAATACATCATTTTAAGTATAACAAAAAAAAAAAGAAATATCAATTTAATATCTTCTTTTTCTTAATATTTCCCATTACTTTATACTATTCCAGCACTTTGCCCAATCATTAGCATGTTTAGAACCATCTGCATCCTGTGATGTAGCTACAAGATTCATAATAATAGAAACTAAAGTAACCATAAAGAATATTAGTATCGCATAAATACAACGTTTAATTAATCTCGATTGAGCTCCCTTTACTTCCTTTTCATCACTAGAAATAACTGCCTTTCCTAAATCTACAGTTCCCATAATAACTAATAAAATAGGAATACCAATCTGAATAATTGGAAAAAAACCCTTTTTAATTAATCTTACAATTGAACTTAAACCTCGACAACCATCTGTTTTAATACCGGCACCTATTTGAAATAATTCCATATAAAATCTCTCCTTCTACTACATCATTGTAAACTATTTTATCTATAAATGTCAACAATTATATACCTACTTTACATTAATGTCTACTAAATAAACCAAAAATTTTATTTCCTTCCTCTTTCCTAGAAGCAGTATTATCAACTAATCCTAATCTAAAAAGTAATTCTTGGATACTGGAATTTTTCTTTCGTTCATCCAAAGGTGGAATATTATAAAACATTTTTGCATTCGCCTCATATTCTAACTCGCTTACCTCTTTATTACTTAGTAAACTTTTATTTAAAATAATTTTTTTGTCCTTTAAACGCTCAAAAACACGCTTTTCCCTTCTTATTAATTTATTAAGCATAATAGAACTAGGCTCTAATAAATACAAAACCTCATCACACATAGAATCTATTTTACAATCATTCAAATCAACAATAACTGCCACTGGCTTATTAAGTTCTGCTAATTTCTTTGCTAAATCGGCCTCACTAACAGAAAACATATTTTTATCATTAAAATATAAAAAGTCTCTTTTATTCACTTCAA
>CAJUJA010000008.1:15388-31896 GCA_910586635.1 uncultured Bacilli bacterium
CTCTTCCGATCTATTACCATAAATAGTAGTAAGTTCTTTTTTTAAAATATAAGTAAGCGTTGTAGCCCCTGCATGATCTGTCAAATTTCTAATTCCTATTACCTTATTTCCTTTATTAACTCTATTACTAATTTCAATAGACATATTATTTAATTGTTGGATTTTTGCTACATCCTTATAAGTATTAGGTCTTTCTAATAACTGTTTAATAGCATTAACGTTATTAGTAAAATTATAAATTCCCATAGAAATAATATTAGATAAATAATTAGAAGAAGAACAAACCTCATCTGGAAGAACTAATATTAATTTATCTTCTCCTAATTCTACTGCCAATTTTTGAATGTTAGTAATGTCTCGGTAATTTTTTACTGAAGTAACATCTAATATCATTCTATCAAAAAAGAAGTCTTTAAACATAGCAACTAACTCATCTGAATCAAATTCACCAACTATGTTTTTTATTACTTCTATATCAAGATTTGATAATGAATCTTTTCTCTTATTAGCTACTATTACGTTCACAATACCACCTCTTTTTAGTGTTTTGTAATGGTTTTCGTTGTTCCATTTACCTGGAATATATGCATATTTGGAAGAAACTTATTTAAAATTGGAATATCAATATTAACAGCTGTAGTCACTGTATAATACTCCTTAGATACTTCTCCCGTTGTACTAGGAATAGTTTTGCTATAACAATATCCATCTTCTTGAATACACTCAGTAGCACCATCAACATTAATATCTGCATTTAAACTATATCCAAGAGAAATACGATATGCATGAATCTTTTCTTTTGCAACATCATCAAAACCTTCATTCTGCTCAATGATATTAATGATTTTATTCTTATACCTAAAAGCTTTGTTATAGCTAGCAGCGAATGCCATATAGCCATTAACAATAACCATAAATACTACAATAAATGAAATATTAACAATCCCACCAAAGGCATCACGCATACTAACTCACTTCCTATTTTTTCAATTTTGAACCTATTTACTTATTGATAATACCACGTTCAGTGATATTATTCCATTGTGTATTCATTGACTCTTGAATATTTGGCCACATAATCCAAAAGAAACCAATAACTGCTGCAATAGCAATCAACGTAATAACTGTTAAATTTAATTCTCCTGAAGCTGCCTTCATATTTATTTACACATCCTTTCTTACTATATAAATTATTATACCAATTTTTTTATAAATTAACAATACAATTTTTAACCTAATCCAAATGTTCCCATCATAGAGATTAGCACAATCATCATAACTGCAATTCCTGCTACTACAAGCATGATCATAGTTTGACTTTCCATATGACCCAAACGTTCTTTATATTTAATTTCACGAGCCTTATTTTGTAAATTAGATACCGTTCTAGAAAACATCATAAGTCGTTCTTGTTTATTCTCTTGTGAACCAATACCTAAACGATACAAAAGTCTCATCATTCTCATGGAATCTCTTACTGGATAAGTATTAGAAAATTCCATATAAGGATCTATACTAGAATCTCCTGAGTTTACTCTTTCTACAATCTGTCTTAGACCAGGTTTAAAGATATCAGGGGCATCATCAATTGATTTACCAATGGCAACTGGTACCGTATAATGTTGAATTAAAATTTCTAAACTCTTTAAATAGTATGGCAACATAAGATCAATTTCATGTAAATGAGCCTTATAATACTGCTTGAGTTGAATATATGGTAATTTAAATACCCCAAACATAATAACAACTGCAAAAACCAAATTAATTAAAGATAACTCAGTTAAAAATAGAATTAGAAAGAAAAATCCAAAAAGTAATGCTGTTGTTATTCTTTTTCGAAATAACAAATCTGGTTCTACATCATCTCCATATTTTGCATATAACAAAAAGTCATAATCCTCTTCCCTCAATACCTGAAAATACTTTTCATTATCTATTAAAAATTTTTTACCATCAATCGTTTTATTATAAAATAATATAAAAACGATCAGTGCACAAACAACAATAATATCCATTATTCAGCCCCCACATTCTCATTATAATATTTTTCTCCTTTTAAAAGAAAGAAACTATTCACAATAACTGCGGCATGTAATAATATTTGAATAATAGGTTTTTCTAACAATAACAAATAGGATTCTCTTCCCAATAAATACTGAGTTAACATCATCATAAAATAAATCATAATACCAAAGGTAAGAAATTGCTTATGAAAGGTTTGCCTATCCTGTCTATCTCTATAAACACTTTCAACCAACATATCAATATCTTGTTGCATATTTTCTAAACTATCTGCAGAGTTTCTAGCACCTTCTTTTGTGATTTGTAAAAATAACTGATGCATATTCTTAACAATATAGTAAGGATACAAATTACTCATATAAAGTAGTGCTTCTTCTATCGTACCATTTTGGTAAGACAATTCTATCATATGCTCTACATCTGTTTTTACAGGATCTTCTAAAACACCCGAGTCTCGAACTCCTTCAATAGATTTTACAAAAGACTGAGTAGTTGCAAATTCCATAATCGTATTAGAAGTATAAACTTGCACCTGCTCAAAGATAAACTCACTATAAATTCTTTTACACCTTAAATAAGAAAGATATGGAATTACCATAATAACAGCTGCAATATATATAATACTAATTAAAACATTATAAAAATATAAATAAGTAATGACCCCTGCAAAAGTAGAAAAAGTAACAATTTGGATAGCATACTGTCTAAGCGTATATTCTTTACCTAACTGCTTTGTTTTTTCTCTAACTACTTTAAATGAAAACGGAGCAAATTTCTCATACACAGTCCCAACATGATTTGTAATAAATTTACCTACATTCTCACCCTCATAACTTCTATACAACATTACTACTCCAACGATAAGTAATAACAAAATTAGTTCCATGTATTCATCACCCCTTTTTATCCTACTTCATTTACGATAGGTGGTCTAATATTCTCTACACTACTTTGCAAGTTTGCCTGTTGTACATTAGCAACAGGTGGTCTAACTGGTCCAACTGTTTGCACTCCTCCCACATTTACAGGAGCAGAATTGGTAACAGGTTGTACAGCCCTTTCAACTGATTGCAATTGTACGTTTGACTGTGATACCTGTGGAGGTGGTGTAGATACAGTTTTGATAGATGCCACATTAGTTACTCCTACATTTGGTGTTTGACTTACATTAGAGGAAATATTAGAAGTATTAACAACTCCTATATTAGCATGAAGAGCTTGTTCTCCTTCTTTCATATTCTTAGAAATAGATTGAATATCAATATTTTGATTTTCTAAATAATCAATTAAGTGCTGACTAGGTTTATTCTGCACAGGAGGCTTTCCATATACTTTTCGATAAATCGTATGAGACTGTGGATTGTTATCATCGTCTACATAAAATTCAACTACTTCATCCACTTCACGGTGGAATTTTCCATATTCTTTACTATAATATGCCTTAATATGAACTCCAAGCTGAATATACCTATAAATAGTGGATAGAAATTGACTAACATCCAAATCTGTTTCCATTAAACTATATAAACGATAAGGAATGGCACTAGCTTTGTCCGCATGAATTGTAGATAAAATGTTATGGCCTGATGATATCGAGTTACGAACAGCACTAACAGCCTCTGCACTACGTACCTCAGAAAGTAGAATCCATTTAGGATTCTGTCTCATACAAGTAACCAAAACATCTGAATAACTTGCTACATTATTGGTTTTCATAGCAACGATATCTCGTTCTGGAAAGATTCGATCTAGGTGAAGCTCCAGTGTGTCTTCAATCGTAATGATTTTTTCATTCTGTTTGGTATGACTCGCTAAATATTTTACAAACTCTGTTTTACCAGAACCTGTTTCTCCTGCCACAATAATATTACAATGTCCTTCTACACATTTAATTAAAATGTCATGAATATCCGCAGTAAAATAATCTTCCTTTAACAGTTTATTTTTCTCTAATCTAATCTTTGCTGGTGTTTTACGAATTACACAAGCAATTCCGTTTGTTGCAATAGATTGATGAACAAAGTTAAAACGTAATTCCGTAGACTCAGCATCCAAAAATGGTTTTGCATTATTAAATGTTGTTCCCATTACATTAGAACACTGAAAGGCTAACTTTTCCATAAATTCAGGAGTTAAACCAGCAATCTCTACTCTTTGAGAACCCTGTGTCAAGGAACGAATCCAAATCTGACCACCATTGCAAAAGGAAATATCTGTAATATCATCATTATCTAAAAGTGGTTTTAAAGGCCCAAAATCGAGCTTATCAAAAACATTTTCATTCACTTGAACCACTACCTTCCCAATTTTTTATTCTTTTTATTCTGTCCACTCAGTAACTCTATTAATAAAGTCTTTTAAGTCATTACTACTAAGCTTTAATTCCCCTGGATTATCTTTTAAGCTCTCATCCGTTGGAACTGGAATCAAAGTAGAATCATAGGCCCTTAAGAACCCAGCTTTCTTTAATAAAATGTAATATTCAGAAGGAACGGCAAAGATAATCATATTAGGTGTTCCCTTCTCATCTAAATTCGCAAACACGTTATTACCATTACTATCCAAAACTGCTAAAACTTTAACATTTTCGATTAACTTTCCAACCATAATTTTATCAGTAGTAGTAATCTCTTGTCCCTCTTCTATTGCATTCATTGCTTTTAGATATATATCAATATAATTACCCGGGTATACTGAGTTACCATAAGTAGAGTTAATATCTACTGATAAATTATATAATACATATCCATTTGGATAATCATATATAATCTTATCTGGCAGTTGTTCCTTTGTTACTACAGATCTTTTATAAAATAAACTTCCACTTGGTATGACACTATCCGCATTAGCATATTTATCAAGAACTTCGCTTTTATTTGTGTAAGCAAACCCATCTCTAACCGTTTCACTGGATACATTTTTCTCACCAATCATATCCTCAGTAATTTGTGAACCTGGAGATATCGTCTCCTTTGCATATGGAACCTTAATTGGAGTAATCGCTTTATTTACTCTGGAATTATAGCCAAAATACAACACAAAAACGGCAGCTACTACTCCTAAAATCGTAACTGTGTTTTTATTTGATAAGAATTTTTTAATACCTACGTTTAAATTTCCCATTTTATTCTTCCCTTCTTTAATTTGCTTTCACATTTGTCACTAATTTTGCTGCTAGAGGATCTTTCTTATTATTACTCTCTACAATCATATCCAATTTTGTAGTAATATCAACAGCTCCACTATAAAATGATTTACTAGTAGCAGATTTTACTTCTACACTAGCCTTAGGTGGAATTTCATTGACATCATAGAAGCTAATTTCATAGCTTCTACGATCATCCACACTTCTTGAAAATCTCTTAATAAAACTCTCTGCAAACTTTTCTTTATCCATTCTAATAATAGATTGTTCACGATAATAACTTAAATCTACTGCATCTTCCATAGCTGCTTCTGTAGTTTCTTTTAATAAATAATAATCTAATTCTTGACCAGTAGTATAATTTTGAATTACATTAATTACTCCTAGTGCAATAATACTTAATAAAATAATTCCTACTGTTAACATTGCCTTATTCACTTTTCATCACCTACCTATTATTTGTTCCTATTTGCCATTTTCTAATATTAGTTCCAAAACGATCTGTAATTTTTTTATCCATAGTATAAGCATACAATCCTGGAATAATTTCTAAAGACTTATTATAAGTACCAGCTAATTCTAAGTCTAAGCTCTTTAAATAGGATATATCTTTATCACTTAATGTAATTCTAAAATCTAATTCGCTTTCAGTATAGGTTCCCTCTTCTCCTTTACCAGGAGTGGTACTATTTTTCATAATTGTTTTTGAATACTCAACAGGGTCTATATCATAACCTCCCGCTTGCAATCTATTTTGAACGGTTGGATCATCAGATTTTAACTTAGCAGAACTTCCCCAGTTATATCCACGTAGTCGATTTTTCGGGAATAAACTATCTAACGATGCAACTCGTAAATCATAATTCACTTTTGTTGATTCTTTCTTTCCACCCTCTTTTGTATCAGCACAATTTTCTGCTGAACCTTCATCTCCACGATAACATAACTGTTGTTGACATTCATCGCCTGTACAAGTTTCATTGTATAGTGCATAAAAACAACTAATATTTAAATTCCAGTTATATTTACCAAATGTTTTTACTGTAGAGCCTATATTCCATGCATCTGGTTCATAATTATCATCTAGAGCATTTCCATAAACATCCCATTTCCACCATTCTTCATTTACATCGCAGGAATCATATGGAGTACAGAAATAATTTTCCTTTGTTCTATATTCATCTTCCTTCTTTGGATCTGCATATTCAACTTCGCCAGTTTTTAAATTAATCCATGATCCTGGGAATGTAATGGTGGTTTTATAATGTTGCCATGGCATAGCATGTCCATAACAAATACCATTAATTCCATTTTGAACATCAGTTGTATCTCCCTTTGCTGGAGTAAATATTAAAATATCACCACTTGGACTACCTGATTGTATGTTTTTATGATTCGTAGCTTTCCAATCGCACTTGTCACCATCTTTTCCACAAGTATTAGTTGTATCACATTCTCCATCATGATCTTTATCTAGTCCATTAGTTACATCAATAGTAAATGTTGCTTCATCTGTTGAACATTTAGCTGCAGTGTTACATAGCTCTAAAGCAGACGCATATCCTTCCAACGATTTCTGATAAGCTTCTTTTGCTTTCTCGTTATTATAAATAGCCCCAGATTTTCCTCTAAATCCACATTTTTCTCCGCATTGATATCTAGAACTATATTGTCTTTTGATACCGTCATTACGAACAATATAACGTTTATAATATCGTCCTGAATAATAACCGTGTAATCCTTTTATGAAATCAGCCGTTGCATTCACATCTCTAAAATAATATGGAGCAGCTCTTTTAATAGAATCTAAATAATTTTCCGCTGCACAATCAGCTCCATTTGCCTGCGTTCTACAATCATAATTTTTCAACTTATTTTCATCATAACCCTTAACATCTGATACCCAATGAAGATTTGCTTTACTATACTGGCTGTTTCCTGGTTCATAATGTCCGAGTGGGTTTTGTTGCTTTGCCTCAGTTAACTTTTTATAACACTCACGGTTTCCATAAATCTGACTATTGGTTTTACAGCCAGGAATATCATATGACTCATCATCATCATCATCGTCATCAGCTAGCAATAATACATTGCTACTTTCTCCAAACATATTCATATTTTTTACGTTTGAATTAGAAGCCTTTGATTTGGATTTATTTTTATATACTTTTTTATAACACTGATTAATACATTCTTGACTATATTTTCCCCCATCACATTCATGAATACAATCATCAAAATCATCATTAGGTCCTGCCTGATCAGATCCACCTGAACAAATTGCAACAGGAGCTCCCAATCCACCGGAAGGAGGAGTTGGCTCTGCATCCTGATTTAATTCTGTTTTACATTGAACTTTACTTTTTACAGTCACCTCATATTGAAAACACAAACCTGCTTTTACTGCTACTGGCGGACTATAAATAACCTCTAATTCCTCCCTACATGTTGCCGTACAAACATTTTCACCTGTAGTTTCATTAGTAATATCCTCCGACTCTTCATAATAGTATTTATGACTATTATCTAAGTATTTTCCATCACTACCCTTTTGTGGCTTGGTAATACAAGTTAAATCTTCAACATCTGTAGTATCCACCCTTGTATCAAAACCAGAAGTAGGAGTAATACCTCCTAATTTAATGTTTGCTTTCTGAATATAAATTTCAAGTAATTCTTTTCTAACATAATTAATATTTTTTTGACTTAAAGCAAATCCCATAGTTGTACTAGGATTATAACAATAAGGAAAATATTTAGAAGCATAGGTATTCCACTTTCCTATATCATAATCATGGGTATCCGTTGAACTGGTATAAACAACATCATTTTTATGATCCCCACTTTTATTTTTATATTTTCCTTCACGCATTCTCTGACAAGCAAGGGTATCATAAATAGGATTTCCTACATTAGAAGTTGGAGGATTTTGAATAGATTCTGATTTCCAAGTACTTTTACTATTTGTAATATTTCCTTTATTATTTATCTTTACCTTCCCAGCTGCATGGCAAGTATCTCCTCCTACCGTAAGATCTGATTTTAGGGTAACAAAAACAAAAATTTCTTTCCCTTCTGCTAGACTATGGCTCCAACTAGTCCCCGATACATTCTCTACTACCACATCGGCACTATCGTCGATATCTTTTGCATCCTCTCCATAAGCCACCTCATGATATTGAACCTGATAAGAACCGTTACTAGGAACTGTCACTGTTATTTTCATAGCCTTGCCAGTATCTACAGAAAAACCATCGTAATCAATGCTAATTTTATTTAAAACATCACTACGACATTTTCCCCCATCTTTATCTGCCGCTAAAGCCTCTATTTGAGTAAAGCAAATGCCAACAAGCAATAACAGAAATACTGAAAAGCCAACCCTTTTTCCTACCAATTTATGCATCTTCTTTTTCTCCTTCCATGATTTTTTTTATTTTTTTATAGTTATCTTTTTCTACCACTTTAGATTTCCTCACTCTTTCTTTTTTTCTAAGAAGTCTTGCATCTACTACAAAGGAATAACTGGTATCTGAACCAAAAAATCTTGTGCATGTAACTAATGATAATAATTTATCTTTAGAATCCACATCTGTATCATATTGAAAATAACTATTTTCTTTAACAGTATAGATATATTTTTTTAATTCTTTTTTTGTTCTATTACTACTTTCAGATTCTATATCATCTGTTTGTACAAAGGAAACCCCATATATTTTAAATAAATAATTTTTATGATTTATAGTATATTGTATATATTGATTATCTTTAGCAAAGTCATAATAGACATAAGACATCAACTGTTCAAATCTTCTATGATTTTTATCACCAATAAGTGGTTTAGAAGAAACATTTAAAACATTATGTGAGAAAACAGTACTCTTATTAGGAAGTGTTTGATCATTCGTATAACTCCAAGCAATATCATAGGTTGGATCACTAATATCTTCTACCACATCATAATACATAACAGGTAAATCAATATTAGTTCCAGAAACTCTAATCCAAGCCATTGCCTTTTGTTTTTCCACACTTTTAAATTTTTTTAACTTTTCAGTTCTATCTTTTATCTGATAAGCAGGGCGACAAAATCTTACTATTAAAATAGAAGTAAGCAAAGCCAGGCCTATCAGGATAAAAATCCACTTTTTTCTCATGTGATACTCCATTCTAGTTATTTTACAATACTATAACTATTCTCTAATGTTCCTTTTCCCTTTTTTATCTTCATATTACTATCTAAATATCCAACCAATCTAACACCAGCTTCACTTACTGTATCCTTATTTTTGTGCACAACTCCTAACACTTGTAAATATTGATAATTTTCCTTATTCTTCTTTGAATACTCTATAAACCAAGAGTCGACTGAATTAGAAGCACTATATAAATCATAAATACTAGGAAGCGTCAATTTTGTTTGATATTTACTATCTGTAGGTTTTGATTGATACTGAACGGAATTATTATAAATACTTCTATTAAATGTTTTTTTAACAAAAGATTTTGAACTAATATATTTAGATAAGTCACTATTAATTTTATAACCAATATTAGATTTATTATCCATATTATAAGAAGAGGCTTCTCCATTTTCATTAAACGGTAAAACACTATTTTGTAAAACGCCATCCATAATAACTTTGGTGGTACCATCTTTTTCTTTTCCTATCACTCTAAATGTATATCCTGAATAACGAATATACTCTCCTGTCCTTGCCTCTGATACCTTACTTCCTACCTTTAATGTCTTCTTATTTCCTTTTATTATATATGGATCCCCTATCGTTCCATCTCCTCCTACTACATCACTTTCTTTTCTAATACTGATTACTGGTCTTACTCCTATATTCTCACTCTTACTATACGTTATATATTTGGATGAATTGAATGCTATTACTTTTGTTCCTTCTTTATTCCCTAACATCGTTGAATGGGCACTATTTATACTGTAACTTCCATCTTCTCCTTTGGAATTTTTGACATCTATAACAGATAACAATCCTACATTTTTCTTCTTACTATATTCTCCACACTTACTATACTCTTCTGGCTTTTCTACTTCTTCTTCACAATACTTACTCTTTACTATTATCTTCTTTGCACTCTCACTTAATTTCTCATAAAAGTACTCATTTAACCATTTCTCTACTCCCTCATAGTCTACTGCTGAGATGTTTTCACTACTTACTAATTTTACACTTCCATCTTCATTTTCTCCTACTATCTGAAATAAAATCCCATCTATCTTTACATAATTATTTGTCTGACTTCCCCTATATACCTTTTTCTTCTTTGTATCTTTTTCTATGATATGATTGATTGTCTCTATTACTCTTACAGTCCTTATCTTCTCTGTTAAATTATTAAAACTATCTTTGATTCGATATCGAACCTCATATACTCCTACTTTACTCGTATTTAGTCCCCTATTATCAATTTCTACATCCTTAATATTCATCTTTCCATCTTGATTATCTACTACACTCTCAATTCCTGGTTCTTTATACTTTTCTCCTTTATGAAGAATGATTTCTTCTTCTCCTTTTAACCTGATTTCAGGTCCTTTATGATCCACTTTTGATGAGAAGATTCCACATTTTAAATATACGTAATATTGATATTCTCCCTTTTCTTTTCTTACCTTTACCCATGATGCTTTACTATCACATGCTTGATTCATATATCCACTTCTTAAATCGTCACCTATAAAATCTTTTTCATATAACCTTTGTAATCCTACTGTCTTTATTTTCTCTCCTGTTGGTAACTGGCCTGCATTGATCTCATAATATCTTTTCCCTGCTTCTCTTACTATTTTTTCATTCTTTTTAAAACTCATATATGGACTTACTACTAAAAACCATAGTATTAACACAACAATTATACCAATTACTACTTTTTTTACTCTTTTTATATTTTTTTCATCCAATTTCATAACCATTCTCCTATCTTATTTTATAACTATACTGCTGATTTCTTACTGTATATAAAAGTTCGATACTCCCTACCTTTTCCAACTCAGTAGGTATTTTTAGATATAAATATTTTCCTAAATAACTTGTATTTTCTAAGGCGTCCTCTATTTTTAATTCTCTTGTAATATTCTCATTATCTATATATCTAATTTTACCATAATTAGTTGAAAAGTCAATGAGTTCTTCTCCTTCAAAACTACTAGAGGAAAATTTAATTTCTAATATTTTATAATTCCCAGATAAAGATAGGTCAAACGGAGAAACTCTACAATTATCATCCTCATCACAAGATTCTTTAGTATATGATATTTTATCTGTCAGAGTAACACTTTCAAAGGTCATATTTCTCTTTGTACCATTAGGATAAGTAACAATTAACTCCTCCCCTATGTTTTTAGATGGATTCTTGGTTATTAATGAAACATCCTTTAAATTTAATTTCATTTTTCTCAAATATATATTTTTATAAGACTTATATTGTTGATAATAAAGTACAAAATTATCCTTTTTTAACTTTTGATCAACCTTAAATATTAAAGCAAAAGTCCTCTCTTCTCCTGTTGAAAACTCTCTAATATCATACTCCTTTCCTATATCATTAAAATATTTAGAATAAGTACTTCCAGAATAAGTAACATCTGTAGCACCATTTACCAAGTGAAAATTACTCATGTTCATTTTTCTTTGGCTTCCATTATTTTTAACCGTTAAATTTAAAACTACAAAGCTACTATTTTCTTCTAATATATTCCCAACCTTATCTCTAGAGGTATAATAGCTTTCATTAATAACAATAGAATACCCATTAGCATTTAATATTTGATCTTCTTTTACTGTCTTATGTGACATGTAATAATAAGCACTATAACCAAGAACGAATGTAATAGCAACACAAAAAACAACATTCATAAGAAACCGATGTTCCTCATAAAAGTATCCTAATACTCTAATTAATTTTCTAAATTGTCTCTTAAATATATTTTTATCAAATTCAAAGCTTACTTCTACTTCTTCACGATCTCCTTGGTTTAACTCGGCAAACTCCTCATCATTACCAAAACTAAATCGCTTTAGATCTAAGCCAATAATTCTAATAATAAAAATAAAAAGTGTTGCATATTGAGGGATCATACCAATATTTAAAAAATCTCGAAATGCCCTAGCAGTAGCTGTAACAGAACCGCCCTCATAAGCTGAAAAATAATTTTGTATAATCATAAAGAGAAAGATCAAAAAAATATAAGTAACAGCAGGAATCACATATAAAACCCATGGCTTCTTCTTTCTTTTTAATAGTAATAATAAAGTAGTGGATACAATCACTACCAATATAGAAAAAAAATAAAATAAAATACTCGTGTAGTTGGTAATTGGTTCTAAAAAAGGATCATAACTAACATAAGTAATAAACTCCTTAATAAATTCGCTTAGTTGTATCGTCTTATAAAGAATAAAACCACATAAGATTAGTAAAACAATATGAATCTTTCTAAAATTCTTTATTAAAAAAGCATATGGCTTTCTAAAAATCATTCTACCCCTCCTATTATCTACTTTTTATTATATAGTATTTCACAAAAAAATAAAAGGATTTTCCCTTTTATTTTATCTATTATTAAATCCTGGCTCCCAATTTCTCGAGAAACTATCCACAAGGCCAGTAATTTTCGCATCTTGGATACGGTAATATCTCACCCCTGGAATTATCTCATCTGAGGAATATTTTCCCCAATCAAAGTCCAACTCCTCTTGTTTTAATGCTGAAACATTATCACTATTTAAGGTGAATCTAAAATCTGGCTTTTCATCATATATTTTCTCACCTTTCTGCATTACTTCATTGGAATACACAACAGGATCAACATCATATCCCCTAGTGGCTAATTGATTTTGAACATTTACATCACTAGATTTTAAGGTAGCTGAGCTTCCCCAATTAAATCCACGCAATCTTTTTCTTGGAAATAAATTTGTTAAATCAACAATTCTAAGATCATACTTTAATTTAGTAGACTCCTCACAGTCAGGTTCAAAACAACAATTTTCCTTTGTACCCTCGTTTCCACGATAACAGATAGGTATCCCCGGAGGATCTGGAGGTGGAGGGCCTGGAGGTGTAGGTCCTGTCTTATCATAACTAGCATAAAAGCATTGAAAATTAACATTCCAGTTATACTTTCCAAACCCAGCAGTGGTATTACCAAGCTTTGCTTCTATATTATACTTGGGAGAAAAGTTTTGAGGCTTTGCCGAAGGATCATAATTATAATTCACAGCCCAATTCCACCACTCTGTATTAACACTCTTAGCATTATAAGGAAGACAATAATATTTCTTCTTCTTTCTATACTCCTCATTATTATTTGGATCAGTATATTGAACCTCACCAGTTTTTAGATCAATCCAAGACCCAGGAAAAGTAATGGTCGTTTGATAATGGGGCTCCTTATTATTCGGATCATAGCAAAGTCCCAAAATACCAGTAGTCGTATTAATGTCTGTATCTGTTGGAACAAACATATCAGAATCCCCTCTACCAATGGTATTACTAATATCTGGTACGATAGCAGAAGTATTCGAACCAGATTTAGAAGGAGATGCGATCTCATTATTTCCTCCCTCAGTTTCCGTATTCACCTTAATATAAAAGTTAGCAGTCTCTTCTGTAGTATCACAAGAAGATGTAGTAGAACATTTAGATAATGCTGCTGAAATGTTCGACAAATCCGTGGATAAACTATCTACATACTGCTTACTGGTCATTGCATCACTAGAATCACAGCCTGTATAATAACAAGTTTCCGAACATTTAAATCTAGTACTATACTGTCTTTTAATACCCCTGTTATTAATGTTATATTTTTTCCAATATCCAGTAGGATTACTAGGTACGACCAAAGATTTCAACAAACTTTCAACCTCTGTTATACTCCTAAAATAGAAGGGAGAGGCACGTCCAATTTGCATAGGAATATCTGTTGTACTTTCTGTATTAGATCCCGAACCAGAAATTGCACCTTCAGTAGGCAGCCAATTAATGGGACCCCAATCTCTATCATCTGCATCTCCTCCTCTAAAATAATAGGTTCCCATAGGTCGTATTAACTTTGCTCTCATATAAAATTCAGCACAATCTTTTAACTTTGACTGATTTCCGTTATGAACATATGATATAATATCATTGGTTTTGCAATCGTTAGCAGTTTTGCTTTCATCATAATATTCCCTAAAACAATCATCATCGCTTTCTGAACCATCTCCATCACATTCAGTTGATGATTTAGAAGATAGAGAAACAATGGAAGAATGATTACTATTTTTATAAATTAGTTGATTAGTACTATTTTCCAGCTGATTATTACTAGAGGTTTTTCTAGTATGACTTTTTTTATTCGAGTATACTTTTTTATAACATTCATTAATACATCCCTGTGAATATTTACCTCCGTCGCACTTACTAATACAGGAATCAAACTCATCATTAGGTCCAGCTTGAGTTTTATTTTCTTCATTTTCACAAATAGGAACGGGTGCACATTTACTTTTTTTGTTTACCATCCCCAAAATATTATCATTCACATTCACTCCACAATATGTCTTACTTTTTACTGTCACTTTATACTGAAAGCATAAACCTGCTTTTACTACTTGGGGAGGACTATAATTAACAACTAGATGCTCATAGCATTTTGTTTTACACACCCAACGATCTCCGTTAGTAAGTTTTGCTGTAATAGTATCTATTTTTGAAATATATAAATATTCCCTTTGTAAATCGTTAATATCATTTGCATTACAAGAAGTATTAATATTTTTAAGCTTATTTAAATCATCAGAAATAATATGATCACATCCACCTTCGATGCCATTACAATACTTATTCACAATATCAGTTTTAATAGGAGTAATCTCTTGGTTTATTTGATCGATTGATTTTGGTGCAGCCCTCGTCAATCGATCTTGATAATAGTAGATTTGTAATAAATAATTTGTAATTTTTTGAATATGTTTTGCTGTTAAATTAAATGCAACCTGTTGCTGATCACAATCACTTAGAAATTTTCCATAGTACTTATCGGATTGCCATACTCCTAAATCCCCACCCCAAGAGGTAAGATCTAATTTAGAGTCTGTAAAATGTTTTCCTGCTTTTGATAAAGTACATACCTCTTCTCCAAGACGAACATTGGTAACAAGGTTAGTAGATTTAGGATTTTGCACATATAAAAATGCTGCATTACCACTAAGGGACAGTTCCTTAAAACTATCATCATGTGCTATCTTAAAGTTTCCGGCAGTACAAGTTAACTTCTCTACACATTTAGGAGGACTACTCTCATCATATTTACAACATTCACCCCTTTCAGAGTTACTTTTCAAAATAACAACGACAATTGCCTCTTTTCCTGGACTCAATTTCCATGAATGACTCCCCGTAAATTTTTTTCTTTTTACATCCACGTCATCCATTTCATCATCCACAGAAGTTAAGTTTTTCTTCGTAATTTTTTCGTCAAAACTAAGTTCATCCATAGTACCCTCATCAACCGTGATTAAATAGGCCACATACTCTAAACCCGCATCCTTTGGGGTAATTGTAATTGTCCTATCACCAACATCGCTAAAAGCAGGCCCTGTTTTACGATTGTATTTACTTGCACTAATTTCAATTCCTACTTGATTTCTACATTTAGTAGATGCATCTGCACAACTACTTCCAGATCCAGAACTTTTCGTAGATTTAGCTAAAACATTTATTGGTAATAGCATTATTACCAATAACATTATTACTCTTCTTCTCACTTTGCACCTCCTAAGTCGGCATTTTTCATCTAGTATTTAAATTTACTTCGTAATCTGATATGGACTATCAAGATTTCCAGAACCACTTTTTACTTTCACATTACTATCGAAATAAGAAACTAATCGAATGCCATTTAAATCATTATAATTGTACTTTTTGCAGCGAATTCCTCTACCCCAATCCATATAACAATACTCTTTAGCGTTACTACTATAATCTCTATACCAATAATACTCATCAAGTGTTGTACTAAATAAATCATACATACTAGGTATCAAAAGTTTTACAGAATATTCATCCTTATTACTTTTTTGTTGATATCTAATTTGATTAATATAATTATCAATAGGTATTGTCTGTTTACTAAAATATTTAGTAGATAAATAATCTGGAATATCATTAACTACATGATATCCTATATTTCCTTTTTTGTTAGGATTATAGGTAATTGATGAAGTATCACTAAATCTAACATGATACTTATCCCCCTCTAAATTTACAATTCCATCCATAATAACTTTGGTGGTACCATCTTTTTCTTTTCCTATCACTCTAAATG
>CAJUJA010000009.1:0-2677 GCA_910586635.1 uncultured Bacilli bacterium
AAGGATAAAAGAACAGAATGTCTATTCGGAGTTTATCATGTAAGTATAAGGTAAGAAAAAGTGTAATTATATATTTAAATCTTTAATAGATAAACATGGATTAGATATTTTAAGAACAAATAAAAATAGGATTCATACAAAATATGAAAAACCAGAAGCTATTGATAGAGTTTTAGTAATTGTGAAACAAAATGGGCAGTGGCACTTGATATGGGATTGTTAAGTAAAGGAATATTGGATAATTGGATTTCAAAATATCAAGAAAACAGCTATAATGTAGTTGAACGAAAGCGTGGGTGGTCAAGTATGCCAAAAGTAACAAAGAAAAAAGAAAATGAAACAAAAGATGAAAGGATTAAAAGATTTAGAAGGATTAATTCTTCATTTTGATCAAGGATGGCAATATCAACATCAAACTTATCAACAAAGATTAAAAAATAAAGGTATTAAACAAAGCATGTCTAGAAAAGGAAATAGTATGTATAATGGAATGATAGAAAACTTTTTTGGCATACTTAAAACAGGGATGCTTTATGAACAAGAAGATAATTATAAAACATTAGATGAATTAATAAAGGCAATCGATGACTATATTAATTATTATAGTTATAATAGAATTAAAGTGAAATTAAAAGGACTGTAACCCGTAAATTATAGGTTACAATCCTTTAATTAGAAACTATTTATAAACTGTCTAACTTTTAGGGTTCAGTTCATATTGACTACTTTTTTAAGATTTTTTCATAATTAAATATATATCAGAATATTAGCGTGGTAAATGTTAACTAAATGTTTACTAGTCGTTTTTTCTTTTATTTTTTTACTGTTTCCCTTTATTATTTTTTAAAAGTATTGTAAAATAGTAATTAGAATAATTGTAAGTGTAAGGTGTGAGATTCATGAATCATAAGAAACAAAAACAATTTAAAAAGGGGAAAGTGGGAGATCACTTTAGAACAGTAGAGTTAAATAATGATAATTTACATCAAAGAAATCAGAAAGAATTAACAAAGATTGTAATTTTAGTCGCGGTCTTATTGATATCTGTAATAGGAACAAGTTATGCATTTTTTCATTTTTCTGTTGATAGTAAAAAAGAAACAGAGATTGTTGCAGGGACTTTTAAGGTGGAATTTGAAGAGGGAAAGGAAATCCATATGTCTAATTTAGCACCAATGAGTGATAGCGAGGGAATGGGGACAGATGGTTACCATTTTACGATTAGGAATACAGGGGATATAGATGCTAGGTATAATCTTAGCTTGGAAGAAATGGGAGTTAATGAAAAAACATTAGACAGAAAATATATTCGATACAGTATGAAATTAGGAGATGGTAATTGGACTGAGGCAAGATATCTTTCAGATAGCTTACTCCTAGATAGTGGTAGTTTAAGTGCTGAATCTGGAAATGATAACATTGAATATGAATTAAAGATGTGGTTGGCGGAGGATGCCGATAATAGTGTTCAGGGAAAAACATTCGCTGCTAGAATTGTGGTAAGTGCTGTTCAAGATAATTCAAAGGAGCAGGATACTATTGATAGTGCTACGCCAATTATTGTATTAAATGGAGAGTCTAGTATTACCATTGAGCAAGGAACCAGTTATATAGATGCAGGAGTAAGTAAGATAGTGGATGATAAAGATAAAATTCCTACTTCCTCTATTAATATGACATATTATTATTTTAATAATGGTACTATGGAGAAAATAGATAGAATTGATACGATCCGTCTAGGGACCTATTGTATTTATTATAATGTAATTGATAGCGATGGGAATATAGGTGTTACAGTAAGAAACATCCATGTAGTTTAATATTGTATAGTTATCATTATCTAAAATTGTGTTGGTATTTTAATGTATATGACAGGAAAATTATTATAAAAAGGCAGAGGTTACAGTTTGTTGATTGTAATCTTTAGTTTATAGATAATTTTTAATTAAAGGAGTGTATTCAGTATTTACAGGAAACATTCTTTTTCTTTTGTTATTTTATGACTGGTTTATATCCATGATTTTTTGGATATTCTTGTGCTGAAAAATATGGTAATTTTTGGTATAATAAGTTTGTTCAAGGGTTAAGAATGGAGGAAATATTATGTCAAGAAATCCACGGACTAATTTATTTCGGGGAACTGGATATGAGTATTATGTAATTAGTCAACTTTTAATAAGGGAATATGAAGCTTATAAACTACCTGTTGATTTTGGATTTGATTTAGCTGTATGCAAACCATCTGACAGTGGAGAATATAGTGAAGAAAGGGAAAATGATATTTATTATTTTCAAATTAAATCAGCTCAATTAAATACTTGTGAACAAGCAAAATCTAAGGCTGGAAACCGTTCAGATAAGCGTGTAAAGTTTGCCTTGAATAAAAGTCAAATCGAAAAAATTTCAGCAGGTGATAATAATTTTTTAGTGTGCTGTTTGGTAGAAAGAAATGAAAGTAGTGAGAGTGAAAGGCTATGTGGAACATTTTGCTTAGGAAAAACCCAAATATTCTATTTGAAAAATAATGGCTTTTTTCAAGAAAGTGGAAAAAACTATCTACTTACGGTTATTTTTAGTCCTCAAGCTACCCTAGAAGAGCAGTATATGGAAGTGATTGAGCAGTTAAAGGAAGAAAAATATTACAACTCAGAAGTTCTTCAAAGATTAGAGGGGTTAT
>CAJUJA010000009.1:2687-22610 GCA_910586635.1 uncultured Bacilli bacterium
TCTTCCGATCTTAGGAAAATCGAATATTGTTAATAATCATAGTAATAATAATATTTATTTTGTAAAAAAAGAAAAAGATCAATCCGAAATAAAATATTTTTTGAATCCTTATTTTTATAAAATAGAGAATTTTGAGAGAATGCTTCATAAAAAATATTATGACTTTTTTATTGATGAAAGTAAACGTGTTAAAAATCAAGAAGGTCAGTGTCAAAAATAGTCAAATCGTTTGAAGTTTGACTATTTTTTTTGTATAATTATTATGGAAAGTAATGGTGATTATAAAATGGCGTTAAAGTATGATGATTCATCAATTAAAATACTAGAGGGGTTAGAAGCAGTAAGAAAACGCCCTGGAATGTATATTGGTTCTACAGATAAAAGAGGACTTCATCATTTAATTTGGGAAATTGTTGATAATTCTGTAGATGAGGCAATCAATGGTTTTGGGGATTATATTAAAATTACAATTCATTCTGATAAAAGTGTTAGTGTAGAAGATCATGGACGTGGAGTTCCAACGGGAATGCATGCATCTGGTAAGTCTACGCCAGAGGTTATTTTTACAGTTTTACATGCAGGTGGTAAGTTTGAATCAGATGGTTATAAGGTATCAGGTGGACTACACGGGGTTGGTTCCAGTGTTGTTAATGCTTTATCTAAATGGATGGAAGTAACCATTAAACATAATAAAGAAGAGCATTACATTCGATTTGAAAATGGTGGGACCGTAGCAGTACCTCTTAAAAAGTTAGGAAATACAAATAGAAGTGGTACTACTGTAAGATTTTTACCTGATTCTGATATTTTTTCTTCTACTAATTTTTCATTTACTACTATATGCGAAAGAATGCAAGAATCGGCTTTTCTATTAAAAGGAATTACCATAGAAGTGATTGATGAAGAGGATGGAAGAGAAGCAAAGTTCTGTTATGAAAGGGGAATTGAAGAATTTGTTGAAGACTTAAACCATGGAAAAAATGTACTTCATAAAGTATTATCAATTGGCGGTATCAAGGATAAAATTGAAGTAGAAATTTCTATGCAGTATACAGATACTTATTCTGAAAACATTGTAAGTTTTGTTAATAATGTAAAGACGATAGATGGTGGAAGTCATGAAGTCGGATTTAAAACAGCTTTAACTCGTGTTTTTAATGACTATGCCAAAAGTAATGGTTTTATTAAAGGAAAGGAAAAATCCCTGGAAGGTAGTGATGTAAGAGAAGGATTAACTGCTGTAATTAGTTTAAAAATACCTGAGGCTCTTCTTCAATTTGAAGGACAAACCAAAGGAAAATTAGGAACTCCTCAGGCAAGAGTTGCAGTTGATTCTATTGTTACAGAACAAATGAAGGTATTCTTAGAAGAAAATAAGGTCATTGCAACAGAGATTATTAATAAATCCTTAAAAAGTAAAATGGCAAGGGAGGCTGCCCGTAAGGCCCGTGAAGAAGCGAGAAAGGGAAGTAAGAAAAATTCAAAAGAAAGAAGCCTATCTGGTAAACTTGCTCCAGCAGGAAGTAAAGATAAAACAAAAAAGGAGTTATTCTTAGTTGAGGGAGATTCTGCAGGTGGTTCTGCTAAACAGGGACGAGATCGTAAATATCAGGCGATTCTTCCTTTACGTGGAAAGGTATTAAATACAGAGAAAACCAAAGAAGAAGACATTTTAAAAAATGAAGAAATTAATACGATGATATATACCATAGGTGCTGGATATGGACAGAATTTTTCTATTGAAGACTGTGAATATTCTAAAGTTATTATCATGAGTGATGCGGATGAAGATGGAGGACATATTCAGTGTTTGCTTTTAACATTCTTTTATCGTTATATGAAACCTCTAATAGAAGATGGACGACTTTTTGTAGCTTTACCACCTCTTTTTAAAATTCAAAGTGGTAAACAGGTAGAATATGCTTATACAGTAGAAGAAATGAAAGAAAAATCTAAGGGGCGTAAATGCGATATTCAACGTTATAAGGGATTGGGTGAGATGAATGCAGATCAGTTATGTGAAACTACGATGCAACCTGGTTCTAGAACATTAATTAGGGTCAATATTGAAGATGCACAACTTGCTGAAAAACGAGTATCCGTTCTTATGGGAGATGATGTTCCTCCTCGTAAGGAATGGATTGATGAAAATGTAGAATTTACCCTAGAAGATGATTATCAAATATAGAATGAAGTATTTGGTTTTCAAATGGTAATTCATCAAGAGTAATATCAATAATTTTTTTGAATATAGCATTCTAACTAACAAAATATATAAGCTGTGACCTAGAATGATTGCAAGTAGATATAAAGGATTTAAAGGAGTTTTTAAGATATAAAAAATCACAATATGGGAGGATATTATGGCAAAAAAAGGTGTTCAAGAAGTGATAGAAAAAATATTTGATTATACATTAGAAGATATTATGGGAGAACGTTTTGGAAGTTATTCTAAATATATCATTCAAGATCGTGCTATTCCTGATGCAAGAGATGGATTAAAACCTGTTCAACGTCGTATTTTATATTCCATGTATAAGGAAAAGAATACGTTTGATAGGGGGTACCGTAAGAGTGCCAAAACTGTTGGAGATGTTATTGGAAATTATCATCCTCACGGGGATACGTCTATTTATGATGCAATGGTTAGAATGAGCCAACCTTGGAAGACTAGAACTCCTTATATTGATATGCATGGAAATAATGGTTCTATTGATGGAGATAGCCCAGCAGCTTATCGTTATACAGAAGCACGTCTTTCTAAAATTAGTAATGAGATGATTCGTGACATTGATAAAAATACCATTGAGTTTGCACCGAACTTTGATGATACAACGGTAGAACCTACCGTACTACCTGCAAGATTTCCAGCATTACTTGTATATGGTGCTCAAGGAATTTCAGCAGGGTATGCTACGAATATTCCACCGCATAATTTATCGGAAGTAATTGATGCCACCATTCATCGAATTGATAGCCCGAATTGCGGCTTGGACACCCTTATGAAATATGTAAAAGGTCCTGATTTTCCAACTGGCGGAATTGTAGAGGGACTTGATGGGATTAAAAGTGCTTATGAGACAGGTCGTGGACGTATTGTTATTAGAAGTCGTTATAGTATAGAAAAAAATCAGGGGAAATCTTCTATTGTGATTACTGAAATTCCCTTTGAAACGAATAAAGCCCAAATGGTTAAGAAAATAGATGATATTAGAATTGATAAAAAAGTCGATGGTATCTTAGAGGTTAGAGATGAATCAGCTAGTGATGTACGCGTTGTAATTGATTTGAAAAAAGGAGCGAATGAAGAACTTATTATTAACTATTTATTAAAAAATACCGATATGCAAATTAGTTATAATTTTAATATGGTATCGATTGTGAATAAACGTCCTAAACTTCTTGGGTTATGTGCTTGTTTGGACGCTTTTATTGCTCATCAAAGGCAAGTCATTACTAGAAGAACGGAGTTTGACCTAAATCATGCCGAGGCACGTCTTCATATTGTAGAAGGATTAATTAAATGTATTTCTATTTTAGATGAAGTAATTAAGGTGATTCGTGCATCTAAAAACAAAAGTGATGCCAAAGAAAATTTAGTAAAAGAGTTTGATTTTTCAGAACGTCAGGCTGAGGCTATTGTTATGTTACAACTTTATCGTTTAACTAATACAGATGTCGTAGAATTAGAAAGTGAAATGGAAAAGTTAAAGAAAATTATTGAGGGCTTAACGGCTATTTTAGGAGATTCTGAAATTTTAAAGGGAGTTATGAAAAAAGAATTAAGAGATGTAAAGAAGAATTTTGGAGTGGATCGAATTACAGATATTAAAGAAGAAATTACAGAAATAAAAATTGATACTACAGTCATGATTCCTAAAGAGGAGGTTATTGTGACTATTACTAGGGATGGATATATTAAAAGAACTAGTCTTAGAAGTTATCAGGCTAGCAGTGAAGATTTACCAACTTTAAAAGAAAATGATTATATGATTGGAAGGTACGCAATGCTAACCACTCATACTTTATTAGTATTTACTTCCTTAGGAAATTATTTATATATTCCAGTTCATACAATCTTTGATATTAAATGGAAAGATATGGGAAAACATATTTCAAATTTAACTCCTATTTCACCAGAGGAAGGTATCGTAGCTGCAATTCCTGTTTACTCATTTGATAGAGACCAAAATATTATCATAGCAACTCAGAATGGAATGATAAAAAGAAGTAGACTTTGTGATTTTAAACTTAGTAGGTATTCAAAACCTGCCTCTTGTATTAAATTAAAGGAAGATGATTTACTAATTTCAGCCATGATAGAAAGGGAAGATACAATATTTCTAACTACGAATACAGGATATGGGTTAAGCTTTTTGACAGAAGAAATCCCTGTAGTAGGGGTAAAAGCAAGTGGTGTTAAATCAATGAAGATAAAGGATGAAAGAATAGTTTCTATGAATAACTTTAGTTATAATCATGAAGAATTTATTACGATTATTACTGATAAGGGAACAGGTAAAAGGGTAAGACTTAGTGAGTTTCCTATCTCTACTAGATCCCGTCGAGGCCTATTAACAATTCGTGAAGTGAAAACCAACCCATACTCTATTGTTAAAACATTTATTGTAGATTCTAAAAGGTATTTGGGTATTAAAAATGGAGAGATCAAAACGTTAAAAATGACAGAACTACCTATATTAGATCGCTATTCTACAGGTAGTCAAATTTCCAAAAAGGAGATTAGTGATGCTTTTATTGTGAGTGAGTTGATAGAGGAAGAACAATTTGACCCTGAGAAAGTAAAAAAAACATCAGATGAAATAAAATTAAAGAAGGATCAAGTTTCATTAGAAGAAATCGATGATCGCCTAATGACAATAGATGATTTCTTGCAAGGGGAATAAAAAATGAAAAACAATAATTTTCCTTTACTGAATGAGTTGTGTGAAGAGTTTTTTCAATATTCCAACTCTCCTTTTGTTGGTAATAATATTCTTCCTTTAGCAGATCTTTGCAAGTGTTTGATCTCGTTATCCAAAACTATAGAGTATGATTATATGGAGGTAATAAATCGTAAGAATGATTCATTTAAAACAATGATGTTGCCAGAAGAATCAATTCAGATTTGTGAAGAATTTCTAGATAAAATTCATCCTTCTTTAAAAGAACAATTTCAAACTTTTCTCAAAAATGGAGTCATTAACTTACATATAGATGATGGCAAAAATAAGTTAGTTGATGTACAACGGGAGTATTACGGTAGACAAGAAAGTTATCCAGATGTTAATGTTGGTATATATTATAATTTGTCGGATCCTAATACCATGATACATGAGTTTTTTCATGGGTCTAATTTTGTACCATCATATTTGACAAAACAGGATAAGAGAAAATCTGAAACCCATAGAATTTTGTCGGAGACTATTTCGGTATATTTTGAAGAGAGAATGATTTCCTATTTAAAAAAATTAGGTTATCCCGCAGGAGAATTAGATCAATTGAGTAGGCGTAGATATATAGATAGTATGGAATGCTCGAGGTTTTTATTAGATGAACTTGCTATTCTTGATTGTTATCAAAGAATCGGGAGGATTTCTTTAGAGGATTATAGGTTAATAAAATCATCAGAAGATCATGGTAGGTCACTTGTTTTTGAAAATGAAGAGGACTTTATTGATTGTTGTACAAAAGTAGAAAACAAATTAAAAGAAGGATATCAGCCAATTAATATTAATAGTGCTACAGCTTATACCTTTGGTGTTTCCCTTGCTCTTTTATTAGTAGATCAGGAAAATAATATTATGGATGAAAAGATGATAGTTTTAAATGAGAGAATAAAAAATATTGGTTCATATCCAAATCTATTTGATAATATTGCAATATTGGGAATTTCTCTGAATAAAGATTTCAATGAAAAAGTGGTTAATGTTTTTAAAGGAAAAATGGAGGCTATCGAGCCTATATGTAAAAATAGAAATAAGTAGGTATTTACTTATTTTTTTATCATATATATTATTAGGTGGTTATATGTCAAAGGAATTATTTAAAAAATTTGTACGCATTCATCCAGAATTAGGAAATCATGTAATGGATAACAAAACCAGTTGGCAAAAATTATATGAGTTGTATGAAATGTATGGGGAAGAAAGTAATGTTTGGGATAAATATATTGTAAGGAATGTTGTTACATCTACTAAAAATAGTGAATCTTCTTTTAGTGATTTAATCAATATGATACGAAATGTAGATTTAGAATCTGTTCAAAAAGGAGTTTCTAATCTACAAAAAACAATTGGATTACTTCAAGATATTGGGATTGGTTCTAAATCAACTACTTCCACTTATGAGCCTAGACCACTATACCGATATTTTGATGATTAATGCATATTAAAACTCAAATTGTAGTAAAAAGTAATCCAAATATCTATAGGTATTTAAGAGAAAATTCATATTGGTATAAAAGCCTAAATAGAAATCCAGAGAGTATTAAGGAATTGGAATTAGAAATGAAAAGTAGATATAAACTCACAGCCGAAGGACGCTTAGAAAAGCTAAATAATAGTATGAGTCTTATTAGAAGTTTTATGGATGTATTAAAATAGGTATTTATCAAAAAGATAAATACCTATTTTATTTTGTAATGTTGTTTTATAATTATACTATGTAAATAAAGTGATAACCAATTTGAAAGTTGAATTTGGATTTCTAGATTGTTATAATGATAATATAGAAATGAGTGATACTATATGTTGGAATTATTAGAAAAGGTAGAATTATTAAAGAAGGAACTGGATCAGTTAGAAATATGGAAACATTTAGCACAGGCTAGAGATTGCATATATCAAAATTACGAGTTAGTAGATAAAATAAAAATGTATGAGAAATCACCAAATCCTAAATTAAGACTAGAAATTTATCATTATAATGAGATAATAAAATATAAAAGATTAGAAAATGAAGTCAATTTTATGATTATGGAAATTAATCATAAATTAAATGTCTCGTTGGGGGTAAGGAGCTGTCAAAATGAAAATCGTTAGTGGTTTTTTAAAGGGTAGAAATATTGAGGGATTTCATTTAGAGGGAACTAGGCCTACTATGGATCGAGTGAAGGAAAGTTTATTTTCTATGATTCAAGGAAAAATCGAAAATTGTATTTGTCTAGATTTATTTTCCGGAAGTGGTAATTTAGGATTTGAATCGATTAGTAGAGGAGCGAAAAAAGTTTATTTTAATGATTTTAATAAAAAGGCAGTTCAGATTATTAGGAAAAATATAAATACTTTTTCTGTTTTTGATCGTTCCGTGGTACTCAATATGAATTATAAAAAGGCTTTGCAAGAATTAAAAATGGAAAAATTTGATATTATATTTTTAGATCCGCCTTATGATACAGATTATATAGAAGAAAGTATTGAAATAATAGAAAAATATGAAATTCTTCATTCAAATGCTCTTGTTGTATGTGAAAGTAATCGATTAGAAAAAATTGTATATAGTAAGAAGTTTGAAGAGTTTAAACGACGTAGATATGGAGATAAATGGGTAGTCATCTTAAGAAAAATATGATATTATAAGTATAATAGGGATCGTGATAGTGTGAAAAGATTAAATAAAAACGGATTTGCAATTTCAACTATGTTATATGGTTTATTGATTGTCATGGTATTATTGATGTCTTTACTTATGAGTACTATTTCCTTTGCAAGAAGTAATAGTAAAAAGTTTGTAAGTAATGTGATTAACAACTTAGAATTTAGGGATCTACAGCCTCCTATTATTACTTTGAGTACTAACAATATCCAGAAAGTATTATATACAAAAACAGCACAAGATCTATCTTTATCTTTTTCGGTTTCTGATGAGAATGCCTTAGACTTAAAAAAAAATTATGAGACGTCGTTTTATATAGGAACCTATAGCGAGAAGGCTTCGTGTAGTTCTAATACTTTTTCCAGTGATATGAAGACTGCTCAAATTACCTGCACCATTAGTATTCCTGAAGCGAATGAAACGGTAGGGAAACTTTATATTGATTCTCCAAAGGTCTCTGATATTTATGGGAATTTTTCTCCCATTAGCAAAAAAGAAACTGGTTATGAGGTTAAGACAGATGATATTGCTCCGACTTTTGAATTATTATCATTTAAAAGTGGACAATATTATCTTTCTAATTGGAATAACGACTTAGTTTCAGTAAAATTATGTGATAATAATTTGAACGGAACCCTTACTTATATGGATGAACAAAAACAAAATGAAGTTGTCGTAAAGATAGGTAGCAATAAATATAATTCTACTCTCCGATATTTGAAAAATGAAAATAATTGTCAAATCTTTGCCATTCAACCAGTTCGTGATGTTTCATCAGAGGGGCAGTTAGAGATAGTAATTCCTGGAGAGGAGGATGGTGATACATATGGCTGGAAAGATAAGCACGATAACAGAAGTAAACGTACTACTTTATCTACAGATGTTTCTTTTGTCAATGAAGATGCAGTTGCGTTACAATTAGACAAATATGAGAAGAGAATTCTGTATACTGGTAAAGAGTATACTTTAGAGGGGAATATCAATATTGTGTCTTCTAAGTGCACTGGGCAACCATTTCGTAGTATAAATAAAAATATTTCTCCTACCTGCAAGATAGGTACTGATACTATTGGTAATTGTACAGTGACTGCTAATGAGACAGATAAAAAGTTAAATTATAAAATAAAGATTAATGGGAGTAATGATCGAATAGGTAGATTATCTATTACAATTCCGGGACATATTGTAGAGGTGTGTAATGGTAAATGGAATACAGCGAGTACCATTTATTTAGGATCAGAATTTGTAAAACCATGAAAATTATAGCAAAAATTAGCAATTGGGGTTGACAATTGCTAATTTCAGTCATATAATGACTTTAGCACTCGTAAAATTATAGTGCTAGGAGGTTATAAAATGTTAACTAAAAGACAAGAAAGTATTCTAAAGCTAATAGTTGAACATTATATTAAACTAGCCAAACCGATTAGTTCTAATTCGATTTGTAAAAGACTAAAATGTTCTAGTGCCACTGTAAGAAGTGAAATGGCATCATTAGAGTCTATTGGACTTCTAGAGAAAATGCACACATCATCTGGTAGAATTCCTAGTGAAGAGGGATATCGTTATTATGTCGATCATTTAATGGAGTTAAAGAAGATGAATGCGGAAGACATGCTAAAACTTCAAATGATTTTTAAAAATCAGCAACTTCCCTTAGCAGATTGTATTACTAAGAGTTTACAAATTATCTCAGAAATGACAAGTTATGCAACGATTGCCCTTGGAACAACTTCTCATGAAAACTTACTAAAACAAATTGAAGCAGTTCCTATTGATGAGAATCATATCGTCGTAATCGTTATTACTGACCGAGGACATGTGGAGCATAAAGAAATGAAGTTTGAGGGGATTTCTTTAGATGATATCAAAAAGACCGTGAATTTGATTAACAATTTAATTATTGGAACTCCAATTGATGAGGTGAGTGCAAAACTAGAATATGAAGTAAAGCCAATTATAGGAAAATATGTCGTTCAACATGAACAATTATATAATGCTTTCTACAACGTATTTTCTGATTTTTCGACTAAGAATAGTGATATAAATATAGTTGGTCGAACCAAGTTCTTAGAACAGCCAGAATTTAGTAATATTGAAAAAATCAAAGATATTTTTCACAAACTAGATGATACAGAAGTATTACGTGAGATTAAAGAAGATCACGATAATAATATTAAAGTATTTATTGGAAGTGAAAATAATATCGATTCTGATGTGACCGTTGTTAAAACTAAATTCTCAAATGGAAACGAGGAAGGAACACTTGCTATTGTTGGTCCTAAAAGAATGGATTATGAAAGAGTTGTCTCCTTACTTGAGTTTTTAAAAGAAAATATAGAAAGTGAGCAATAAAGAGGTGAAGAAATGACAGAAGAAAAAAAAGAAGTAGAAAAAGAAACCAAAGAAAAACAAGAGTGTAAGTGTCAAAATGACAAAAAGGAAAAATGTAAATGCAATCATCATGATAAAAAAGAAAAAAATCCCTTAAAAGAAGAAAATGAAAAATTAAAGAAAGATATTAATGAATTGGTTGAAAAAGTGAAGCTGGCCCAAGCAGAGCTTATTAATTATCGAAAAAGAAAAGATGAGGAAGTATTAAACTTTAAAAAATATTGTAATCAAGCAATTATTACGGATTTAATTCCTATCATTGATAACTTTGAGCGAGCAATCAAATTAGATGATAATGACTTAACCGATGAGCTATCTAAATTCTTAGAGGGATTTAAGATGATGTATGCATCCTTAATGGAAGTATTAAAACATTATGGCGTAGAAGAAATATCTCGTCAAGGAGAAGTATTTGATTCTACCCAAGAAGAAGCATTAATGACCGATAATCTGGATGAGTATGAAGATGAGGTTGTTACAGAAGTATTATTAAAAGGATATAAACTAATTGATAGGGTAATTCGCCCAGCGTCAGTTAAGATTAATAAAAAGTAAATTAAAGGAGAGATGAATTTATGAGTAAAATAATAGGTATTGATTTAGGTACAACAAACTCATGTTGTGCAGTATTAGAAGCAGGAGCACCAAAGGTGATTCCAAACCCAGAAGGAGGAAGAACAACTCCATCTGTTGTAGCATTTAAAAAAGGAGAAAGAATTGTAGGAGATGCAGCAAAACGTCAAGCCCTAACAAATCCTAATACCATTTCATCTATTAAAAGATTAATGGGTAGTGGAGATAAAGTAGAAGCAGAAGGAAAAGAATATACACCAGAAGAAATCTCAGCAATGATTTTATCTTATATCAAGGATTATGCGGAAAGTTATCTTGGCGATAAAGTTACAAAAGCAGTTATTACAGTTCCAGCATACTTTAACGATAGTCAAAGACAAGCTACTAAGAATGCAGGTAAAATTGCAGGACTTGAAGTAGAAAGAATTATTAATGAACCAACTGCTGCAGCACTTGCTTATGGACTTGAAAAGGATGAAGGACAAACCATTTTGGTATATGACTTAGGTGGAGGAACATTCGATGTTTCTATTCTAGAACTTGGTGATGGTGTATTTGAAGTAAAATCTACTAATGGAAATAATAAGCTTGGTGGAGATGACTTCGATAAGGCAATTATTGATTATTTAGTAAAAGAATTCAGACAGGAAAATAGTGTTGACTTAAGTAAAGATAAAATGGCAATGCAAAGACTTAAAGAAGCTGCAGAAAAAGCCAAAAAAGATTTATCAGGAGTATTATCTACTCAAATTTCAGCACCATTTATTGCAAAGGGTGATGATGGAGAACCACTTCACTTAGATATTACGTTAACTCGTGCTAAATTTGAAGACTTGATTCGTGATTTAGTAGAGTCTACTCTAGATCCTGTTAAAAAAGCCTTAAAAGATGCAAAGATGAAGAAAGAAGATATTGATAAAGTAATCTTTGTTGGAGGATCTACTCGTATTCCTATGGTATATGATTTAATTACAAAGGAACTTGGAAAAGAACCATCACGTGAAGTAAACCCAGATGAAGTAGTTGCAATGGGAGCAGCTATTCAAGGTGGAGTATTAACTGGAGATGTTAATGATATCGTATTACTTGATGTTACACCATTATCACTTGGTATTGAAACATTAGGTGGAGTTATGACAACATTAATTCCAAGAAATACTACTATTCCAACATCAAAAAGTGAAGTATTCTCAACTGCAGCGGATAACCAACCAGCAGTAGATGTTCATGTCTTACAAGGAGAACGTTCAATGGCTGCTGACAATAAAACATTAGGAAGATTCCAGTTAACGAATATTCCACCAGCACCACGTGGAGTTCCACAAATCGAAGTAAAATTTGATATTGATGCTAATGGTATTGTTAATGTTACTGCTAAAGATTTAGGAACGAATAAAGAACAATCTATTACAATTACATCTAATACAACATTAACAGATGAAGAGATTGATAAAATGATGAAAGAAGCTGAAGCAAATAAAGCAGCAGATGAGAAGAAAAAAGAAGAAGCAGAAGTAAGAAATGAAGCAGAACAATTAGTATTCCAAACAGAAAAAGCAATCAAAGACTTAGGTGATAAGGTAGATAAAAAAGAAAAAGACGAAGTAGAAAAACTAATGAAAGATGTAAAAGATGCCCTAGCAAAAGATAATATAGATGATATTAAATCTGCAAAAGATAAACTAAGTGAAAAAGCAATGGGAATTGCAGCGAAAGCTTATGAACAAGCAAATAAAGAAAGACAAGAAGCAGCTGATATCGATTCAAAAGAAGATAAAAAGTCTAAGAAAAAGAAAAAAGATGACGATGTAGCAGACGCAGACTATGAAGAAAAATAAGACAAAGTTCTAGGAGACTAGAACTTTTCACTGATAAAAGAAAGGAATTATATGCAAAAATATAATAGTAGAAAAGAAGTTCCAAAGAAGTATCAATGGGATTTAACAGAGTACTTTAAAGATGAAGATGATTTTGAGGCAAGTTATAAAAAGGCACAAATAGGGATAAAAGAGCTAGACAAATATAAAAATTGTTTTGAAAATCAAAAAAAAGTATATGAATATTTACAAAAGGAAATAGAAACCTTAGTTTTAGTACAAGATTTATTTATTTATGCCACTACAATGGATGACCAGGAAGTAGGGGTAGCTAGTAACATAGAAAGAAAAAATAAAGTAGAACATTTAGATACTGCATTTTCAAAAGCTACCAGTTTTTTTGCACCAGAACTATTAAAACTTAGCTCTATTCAATATGAAGAATTATTTAAAGACTGCGAAAATTTGACAGAGTTTAAACCCTATTTAGATAAAATTTATCGTGAAAAGGAATATATACTAAGTGAGAAAGAAGAGCAGATGATTACAGAGCTTGTCAATTCTATGAATCATTTTTCTGATATGGCTTCTACCTTATTATATAGTGAACATCATTATGGAACCATTATGGTTGATGGGGAAGAAGAAGTTTTAGCACCTAATAATTATATTCGTTTCTTAAAAAATAGAGATAGCAGTATTAGAAAACAGGCATACCAATTATTTAATAAAAAAATAGATGAATATGCTAAAAGTTCTGCTAGTTTTCTACATGGATATGTTGCAATGAATCAAACAGTAGCAAAGCTACATGGCTATCAAGATGCATGGCATAAAAAACTGTTTGGACTAAATTTGACAGATAAAGTTTTTAAAACACTAGTTACAACTACTGAAAATCATCTAGATTCTCTACATAAGTATTATCAGCTAAGAAAGAAAGTGTTAGGTTTTGATCTTTATCCATATGATTTGAATCTTAATATGACCAATTCTAAGGAAGAATATACTATAGAAGAGGCACAGAATATCGTAAGAGGTGCGTTAGAGATACTAGGAGAAGATTATTTGGAAAAATATGATTCTATTATAAAAAATAGATATATTGATTATTGTCAATATAGAGGAAAATGTGCAGGAGGATACAATATTTCTGGACATGATAAAAATTCTAGAATCCTAATGAGTTTTAATGGGAATCTAGCTTCTCTTTCTACCATTGCACACGAATGCGGTCATCATATTAATCATCAAATGATTATGGAAAATAATAAGGTTCAATATTGTGGTTTGCATATTATCGTAGCAGAAGTAGCTTCCCTAGTCAATGAATTCCTACTATCTGACTATATTTTTAGACATGCTAAGACTAAGAATGAAAAACTTTTAGGACTTGAAAATATCATTCATGTAATCGTGTCTAATTTGTATGGAGCTGTAAGAGAAGGAAAAATAGAAGAAGAAATGTATCAAAGTGTATTAAATAAGAATATGATTACCAAAGATTACATGGATGATTTAACTAGAAAATCGTTAGAAAAATACTATGGGAGTTATGTTAAGCTAGATGAATACTCAAATAGCTCATGGGCTACTAGAAGTCATTACTTTATGAATTTTTATCTTTATAGCTATGCAATTTGTATTAGTGTTGCTACGATGGTAGCATCTAAAATACTAAAAGGTGATCAAGAAATGCTAAATCGTTATTTAGAATTTTTAAAAGTAGGTAATGATAAATGGCCAAAGGAGGCATTTGAAGTTTTAGGTGTCGATTTGGAAGATCCAAAAGTATATGAAGATGCGATTTCCTATTTTGATTCTTTATTAAAAGAATATGAAAATATATATTATGAAAAATAGTGAGGTGTATAAATATGGCAGATAAACGAGATTATTATGAAGTCTTAGGAGTTTCTAGAAGTGCTACAGACGCAGAGATTAAAAGTGCTTTTAGAAAGAAAGCAAAAGAATTTCATCCAGACCTAAATAAAGATAATCCAGATGCAGCAGAAAAATTTAAAGAAGCCCAAGAAGCCTATGAAGTTTTATCTGATGAATCGAAAAGAAAAATGTACGATCAATATGGTCATGCGGGAGTTGGTGGAGCTTCATCTTCTGGATTTGGAGGCTTTGGAGGAGCTGGATTTGATGCTAGTGACTTTGACTTTGGAGATATCTTCGATAATATTTTTGGTGGTGGTTTTGGAGGATTCTCACAAAGTGGAAGAGGTTCTAAGACAAGGGCAACTAGAGGCTCTGATTTATTAATGAGAATTGATCTTAGTTTTGATGAGGCAATTTATGGATGCGAAAAAGATATTAATTTAGATGTAGTAGAAGAATGTGAAGAATGTCATGGAGAAGGGGGATTTGATCCAGTAACTTGTGATAGATGTCACGGTAGTGGAACTATCACAACAGAACAACATACGATATTGGGTTCTTTTGTTTCAAAAACAACTTGTCCGTCTTGTTCTGGAGAAGGAAAAACTTTTAAAACAAAGTGTAGTAAATGTCGTGGTAAAGGTAGAGTGAAAAAGAATAAAACGATTACTGTTAATGTTCCCGCAGGGATGGATACAGGAAATCGCCTTAGAGTATCAGGTAAAGGAAATCCTGGTGCTAATGGTGGACCAAATGGAGACTTATACTTAGAATTTTATGTAGAAGAACATGAATATTTCGTTCGTGATGGAGATGACATTTACCTAGAAGTACCACTTACTATTACAGAAGCAATCCTAGGTTGTAAAAAAATAGTTCCTACTTTATATGGAAATGTAAAATTAACCATACCTGCTGGAGTTGACTCTTCTGATAAACAACGAATTAGAGGAAAAGGAGTCGATAATAAAAGTAAGGGTACAAAAGGAAATATGTATGTTGTGATGAAAGTAGTAACACCAAAGAAACTTTCAAAAGAGCAAAAGAAACTAATTGATTCGCTAAATAAAACAGACCTAGAAGATAGCGAGATGAAAAGATTCAATAAATTTACAATTCATAATGAAAAATAAAAGGAGAATATTAGATAAACATCTTCTTTTTTGTTTTCTTTTAGAGTAAAATAGATTATAGTAATAATAAATAATAATGTAAGGAGCTTGTTATGAAAAAGAAAATATTTTATTTCGTATGTTTTATACTCATGTTTATCGTACTTATTATAGGAGGTTTTCGATTGTATTCTTATATTAGAATAAAAACTGCTAAAATAGAAGTAGATTTAGTAGATCATTTAGAAGTAGAAGTATTTTCTAAGAGGAAAATTTCAGACTTTATTCATCGTATTAATGGGAAAATATTAAATAATAAAGAAATCAATACGACAAAGATAGGAAAGCAAGAACTTACATTCTTTTATGAAAATGATGATCATATTAAGGTTCCCTATACTTTCCAAATAGAGGTAGTAGATAAGACAGCTCCTCTTATTTGGCTTGATTCAGAATACCATGTAGAAGTAGATGATGATATGAAGTTAGAGTCTAGTATTTTATGTGGAGATAATTATGATAATAGACCTACTTGTAAAATTGAAGGAGAGTATGATCTTCATCAAGTTGGAAGCTATCCTTTAGTTTATAAAGCAGAGGATCAAAGTGGGAATCAAACTGTAAAAAATTTCACGTTAAAAGTAGAGGAGAAAGGAAGAAATAGTAAAGAACAATTAGAAAAAACAGAGTTTTCTGATATTGTAAAACTTCATAAAACAAATACTACCAAAATAGGAATTGATATTTCTAAATGGCAGAAGGATATTGATTTTTCTAAAGTAAAAGATGCCGGTGTTGAATTTGTTATGATTAGGGTAGGAACTAAAGATTTTGAAACAAATAAGTATATCTTAGATCCCTATTTCAAAAGAAATATAGAAGAGGCATTAAAATATCATTTAGAGGTAGGAGTATATTTTTACTCTTATGCAAATTCTTTAAAAGATGCTAAAAAAGATGCTCTATGGGTAATTAAACAAATCAAAAATTATAATATTACCCTTCCAGTTGCTTTTGACTGGGAAGATTGGTTTGACTATAATCGTCATCACATGAGTTTTTATAAATTATCGATGGTAGGAGAAACCTTTATGAGCGAGATAGAAAAACATGGCTATCAAAGTATGCGTTATGGTAGTAAAAACTATTTAGAAAAAATTTGGTTTGATACAAAAAAAGAAACTTGGCTTGCACATTATACTGATAAAACAAGTTATGAGGGAAAGTATAAATTCTGGCAGTTATGTCAAAATGGGAGAGTAGATGGTATAGCAGGTGATGTAGATATTGATGTGATGTATTTTGATAAAAAAAACTAGGTGTCTTTTCCTAGTCTATACTTGTCCATTCAGCACTAAATTTTTATAGGAGTGATTTATTTCTCTTTTTAAATCTATTTTATTATCTCTTTATTGGATTTACATTGTACATTAAAATATCATAGTATGCAATATTCTATCTGTATTTTTAAAATTTACTTTTGCAATTTCTTTTAATTTTTCTTCCCCATATTGTTTGACAACTTCTTCTCCTATTTTATCTACTTCTACACCAGCCCCTTTTACAAGTGGGATATGTAGACGGTCACTTAATTTATCAAATTCTTGTAAGAAAAGATATCTACTAATAATAGAAGAACAGGCAACTGCTAGATTTTTATCTTCTGCTTTTGTCATAAAGGTAATTCCTTTTTGAATTTGAGAAATTCCTTTTAAATATTCATAATATCTTGCTTCTCTTGCAAACTCATCGATGATAATGTAGTCATATTGAGGGTTGATCTCATGTATCAATTGATAGAGTACCTTGTTGTGCATAATGGATTTTATTTTATTCATATTTACATCTTTTGTATATTTTTGATTATATTCTTGGTTGCTTAATACTATACTACGATAAGGAATTTTTTTTGCTATTTGTGGTGCGATTTTTTTTATTTTCTCATCACTGATTTTCTTAGAGTCCCCAACTCCTAATTTTTCTAAGTAGGAAACATCTTCTTTTTTTACATAGGATGCTGTAACTACAATTGGGCCAAAATAGTCCCCTGTTCCTACTTCATCAGATCCTATCGAAGAGCAATTATGGTATGGATTTTCTTGTTTTGATTCCTTATTATTTTTTTCTTGTTCTGCTACAACGCCCCACATAGAGGCATCAACATCAGCAGAGGTCCCCTGGAACATTACTTTTCCGGATTCATACATGGTAATTACGGTATCTTCTTCTTGTGCCTGAAAAACAACATAGGGAATTTTTTTATCACGACATTTATCTTTATAGTATTCAATCATTTTTTCTCTTGTTTCTTGATCTACTTTAATTACAACGTTCATATTTTCACCTCAAAAATATTATAGCATATTTTCTTATAATGAGTTATAATAAAAATAATAGGAGGTATGTGAAATGAATATTATAGATCTTGTTATTATATTACTTTTGATATTATCTGCAATTACAGGAATGAAAAGGGGTGTTGTTAGAGAACTTTCAATGTTGGTTGGAATTATTATTACCTATTTTCTTGCTTTTTTATTGAAAGGACAAGTTGGGCTTCTTTTATGCCGAATATTACCTTTCTTTGAATTTGACGGTCTAGTTTCTTTAAATATTATTGTATATCAGTTGATCGCTTTTATTGTAATTGCTATTATTTTGTTTAGTATTTATAGTATTATTTTAGGTTTTACTGGAATTGTTCAAAAATTAGTAGATATATCTTTTATCTTGACTCTTCCGTCCAAAATATTAGGATTTATAGTAGGGTTTGTAGAGGGATACATTGTTTTATTTATGATTCTTTTAGTATTACAGATTCCTTTTAAAGATAATAGCCTATTTATAAATTCTAGATTATCCAACAAAATAGTTAATAATACTTTTTTACTATCTAGCAGTTTGGGACAATTGGACGACTGTATTGTTGATATTATAGATTTAACTAAAACCTATGATGAATCAGATTCAACCCAAGTTAATTTGGAAATTATAAAATTAGAATTAAAATATAATATTATTAATCATGAAGAGTTAGAAAAGGTAATAAAAACAAAAAAATTGGATAATATTGAGGGAATAAAAAATATTTAAAATCCGTTTAGGATTTTTTTTATTTGACAAATCGCTCTGGGGGGGGGGTATAATGTAAGCATAGAGTAAATAAGTATGAAGTGATAGCAGTGAAAAAAGAGTTGAAAAAAAAGAATAAAGAGGAACTATAAATTAGTATTAGGAGTAATAATAGGTATCATGATATCAGGAGTAGGAGCTTATGCAGTAACTACGATATCCAGTTCTAATTTTTTTTATGATAATTCTGTATCAGGGTTAACATCTACCAATATGAAAGATGCAATAGATGAGTTATATGAAAAAGTAAATAATAAACCGTGTCAAGTACTAAAAGGAAAAGGTAAAGATACGAGTGATGAAATTATTTGTGGAACAGAGGAGTTTTATGTATTATATTCATCTGGAGATTCTATTACGGTTTTAACAAAATATCCTATAGAAGCTGGAGGTGCAATTGTTGAAAATGTAGCAGAGTTTCAAGGTATAGGAATAGTAGCACCTATTGAAAATCTATCTTATGCACAAAATAAAAATTGTGGAAATGCGAACTTTGCGTGTGCTGGAACTGGTTATGCTTCTAAATATAAGGACGTTTTAAATAAAGCAGGATGTAGTTCTGTGTTAAGTCCTGTGTATGATCAGCCATATGGAAGCTGTCCCTACCCTGGTTAGAGAAAGTAGTGTTAACTGATAAAATGAGTGGACCAAATACTGCAGTAGTTGCAAGTGATAATAAGTTAGAGTGGTTACCTGCTATGAATGGTTCTTATCTTGGGGGATATGAAAAATTGATGGTAAAGATCCCTACCAGACAAATTACGATGTAAAGAAAAATGTCTAAACAATTTTATTTAGACATTTTTTGAACCCATTTTATATCTTCTTTTATGATATTACAATGATTTATGATTTCTTTTAATTTTTGATAAATTTGATTAGTTACAAGGACTTTATATGTGATTTTATCTAGAAATATTTTTTCTATAATTGTAGAATTTTTGAGTATATGATCTATTTCTTTTTGGCTTGCATAATCAAATTCAATCTCTAATTGAACTCCCTTTACCAATTCGATTTTATTTATCGCTTCTAATGCTTTTGTGGTGCTTTTAGAGTAGGCTCTAGTTAGACCTCCGGCTCCTAATTTAATTCCACCAAAGTATCTTATAACAATTGCTAAAACATTGGTTAGTTGTTCTTTTTCTAGAATATTTAACATAGGAGTTCCAGCAGTTCCACCAGGTTCTCCATCATCACTTGATTTTTTATAATCGGATATAATATAAGCGTAGCAATAATGATTGGCTTTTGGATAACTTCTTTTTGTTTTTTCTAATAATAATTTAATTTCTTCTTTTGTTTGTATTTTAAAGATTAAAGTAATAAATTTAGAATTTTTAATGATCAGTTCATTTTTACAATTTTTATTGATTATATACATAATACCACCATATCTATTATAACTTATA
>CAJUJA010000009.1:22620-25069 GCA_910586635.1 uncultured Bacilli bacterium
AATTGATTTTTTTATATTAGTATCAGGAAGATGTTTGTCTATTGAAGCTCCGAAGTGTTTATATATTGACTTAAAGAAAACATATTCTTACATGAAGCAAGGAAATAAAAACTATTAAATTTATCACAAGGTAGTCCAATTACCGTTTATGAAAAATTTGTTTAATTAAATGTTGATAGGGATGATACTAAACAATTATTAAAAGAGAAAAATTAAAACCTTGATGTGTTTCAGTAGAGGTTGAGAGATTTTTTAGTTATTATTGATTTACTTTAAACATAAATATGATATAATGAAAATAGGTGATGATATGTTTAAAAAAGATAAAAAGCTGGATATTGAAAACTTAAATGAAGTGATATTAATTAGTAAGAAGATTTTAAAAGTGGGTTTTACTATGGCTATTATCGCTTTAATTGTTTTAATCCTGTATCTACTTAGAACATTAAAAGTTTTTGTTATAATCAAAGAATTACTAGTTGTGATTTCACCAGTATTTATTGGACTTATTTTAGCATGGCTCTTAGATCCAATTGTCACATTTTTACAAAAGAAAAGGATGCCAAGGTTAGTAGCATGTATTTTAGTATATTTGATATTTATTGGTCTGATTGTTACCTTATTTATTATTATGATGCCTTCATTTGTAAATCAAATTAAAGATTTTGTTAATACCATACCATCTATTTTAACTGACTTAAAGTCTTTTGTTGCTGATATTGTGAATTCTTTTAGTAATAACAATCATTTAGATTTAACTTATATAAAACAACAAATCTTTGCAACTATCAATTCTTTGGGAAATAGTCTTACCAATAATTTACCAAACACTTTAGTGAATATTGCAATGGGCATTGTTAGTGGTGGGATGTTTGTTCTTCTTGGACTTATGGTAGGATTTTATATGTTATATGATTTTAATAAAGTAAATGATACGATTATTAATATCTTACCAAAGTCTTGGAGAGAAAATGTAAAAGAACTAAGTGTTCGTATCAATCATTCTTTAAGAGAATATGTAATAGGGGTCTTACTCATTATGTCATTAGTATTTATTACTCAAAGTATAGGGCTCTCTATTGCTGGTTTAAAATCTCCTTTGGTATTTGCTCTATTTTGTGCGATTACGGATATTATTCCTTATTTTGGTCCTTATATCGGTGCTATTCCGGCTGTTATTGTCGGATTTGCGATATCTCCATGGGTGGGAATTGGTTGTATTATTTCTATTGTGGTAGTCCAACTATTAGAAAATAATTTTTATCAACCACTTATCATGGGCCATACTATGAAATTACATCCAGTAACAATTATGGCAGGGTTATTGATTTTTCAGCATTTCTTTGGTATATTAGGTATGATTGTTGCAACTCCTGTAATTGCATGTTTTAAAGTAATATTTACATTTATTGATGAAAAACAAGATGTAATGAAAAAAATAAAAGGCGAATAAAACGTTGAGAAAGAAAAGTAATAGAATATTTTATTGTAGAGAGTTAATGTTAGGTGAAAATTAACATAAAAATTTTATGAAAGCTACTTTTGAGTTTTAAGGGGAAACCGTTATCTAATAAAGACCAAGTTAGGATGGTACCGGGTATTTTTATATCCTCCTAATGTTGGTCTTTTATTTGTATAGAAAGAGAGGAAAATATGAAAGTTTATTTAATTGGTGGCAAAGCTAGAAATGGAAAGGATACTTTAGCGGGATTTATGAAAACTTGTTTAGAGCAAGAAGGAAAAACTCCTTGTATTATGCATTTAGGAAATTATATCAAACATTATGCAAAAGATTATTTTGGCTGGGATGGAACGGATGATACAAAACCACGTAGTCTGCTTCAAAAATTAGGAACTGAAATTATTAGGGGTAAAATGAATAAATCATTCTTCTTTATCAACCGTTTAAAAGAGGATATTGAAGTTTTGAGTTATTTCTTTGATACTGTGATTGTAGCAGATGTGAGACTTCCCTTAGAATTTGATGAAATTAAAAAATCATACCCAGATGCAGTAAAAATTCATATTAAAAGATTAAATCATGAAAGTGAATTGTCAAATAAAGAGCAACAACATATCACAGAAACTGCTTTGGATCAATATGATGATTATGATTATACTGTGATTAATCAAACTTTGGATCAATTAAAAATCGATTCAGAAAAAATCATAAAGGAGGAAAATCATGAGGAAAATGACAAGTAATGAAATTAGAAATATGTGGGTGGATTTTTTTGAATCAAAATCTCATAAACTTTTACCATCTGCATCACTAATTCCTGTAAATGATAATAGTCTTTTATTTATTGGAGCGGGGGTTGCAGTCTTCAAAAAATATTTTGATGGTTCTATCGTTCCTGATACCAAAAGAATCACAAGTATTCAAAAATGTATCCGTACTACAGATATTGAAAATGTAGGAGTTACTAAAAGACAAGATCGGAAGAGC
>CAJUJA010000009.1:25079-25938 GCA_910586635.1 uncultured Bacilli bacterium
AACTTTTTTTGAGATGATGGGAAATTTTTCAATAGGTGATTATTTTAAAGAAGATGCGATTGAATATGCTTTTGAATTATTAACCTCTAAAAAATGGTTTGCTATTGATAAGAATTTACTTTATGTCACTGTTTTTCCTGATGATCAGAATGCCATTGATAAATGGTTAGAAGTAGGAATGCCTGAGGATCATATTATTCCATTACAAGAAAATTATTGGGAAATTGGAGAGGGACCTTGTGGACCAGATTCTGAAATTTTCTTTGACCGAGGAGAAAAATATGATAAGGACCATACAGCGTTTGATAAGTTTTTAAAGGATGAAGAGCAAGAACGTTATGTTGAAATTTGGAATATTGTATTTTCTCAATTTAATGCTAAAAAAAATACACCAAGAAGTAAATATAAGGAACTTCCTAGTAAGAATATTGATACAGGAGCAGGCCTTGAGAGATGGTGTTTAATTTTTCAAGATGTAGATAGTAATTTTGATACAGATTTATTTGTTCCAATTATCTCACATATTGAGGAATTATCAGGAGTACTTTATGAATCACAAAAGGAATTTAAAGTGATTGCAGATCATATTAGAACAATTGTTTTTGCTTTAGCAGATGAAGCGAGTTTTGGAAATATGGGTAGAGGATATGTATTAAGAAGACTACTTAGAAGAAGTATCAGAATGGGAAAACATCTTAATATTGAAGGACCGTTTTTATATAAATTAGTTTCAGATGTAGTAGATATCATGAAACAATTTTATCCCTATTTAGTGAAAAAAAGAAGTGATATTGAAGTAAGAGTATTAGAAGAGGAAAAGCTATTTTTAAAGACATTAGATGCAGGTGAGAGAAGATTA
>CAJUJA010000009.1:25948-29286 GCA_910586635.1 uncultured Bacilli bacterium
CAAAGGATGGTATTCTTAGTGGGGAAGATGCTTTTAAATTATATGATACATATGGTTTTCCGTTTGAACTCACTTTAGAATCTTTACAAGAATTAGGATATACAACCAGTAAAGAGGAATTTGATCAGTATATGAAAAAACAGAGGGATTTAGCAAAAAAAAATAAAAAATCAGTTACTTCTATGGCTGCTCAAAAAAAGGTGTTATTAGACTTTAAAAAAGAATCTACTTTTGTTTACGGAATTTATCGTTTAAAAAGTAATGTTTTAGCAATTTTTTCAAAAGATCATCTAGAAAAAAAATTGGAACATGATGGTTATATTGCTTTGAAGAGAACTTGTTTTTATGCAGAGTCAGGCGGTCAAATTAGTGATACGGGAATGATTATTGGAAAAAATTTCAAAGCGAGAGTAATTGATGTTTTTAAGGCACCAAATGGACAACATATTCATAAAGTTAAACTCTTGGATGGTATGATTCAAGTCAATGATGATTGCGAGATTATTATAGATAAAGATAAAAGAAGAAGGATTGAAGCTAACCATTCTAGTGTACATCTTCTTCAATATGCATTAAGACAAGTGATCTCTAATGATATTACACAGTCTGGTTCTTATGTAGACCATGAAAGGTTACGTTTTGACTTTACTTACTCTGGTAGAATTGATGATGAGGTAATAGTAAAAGTAGAGGACTTTGTTAATCAAATAATTTCTAAGAATATAATTGTATCAACAGAGGTTATGCCATTAGATAAGGCTAAAAAAATTGGTGCTATGGCATTGTTTTCTGAAAAATATAGTGACATGGTTCGAGTTGTAAAAATAGGAAAATCTATTGAATTATGTGGGGGAACTCATGCTAATACTACTCAAGATATTAAAAGGTTTGCTATTTATAATTTTGAATCAAAAGGAAGCAATATCTATAGGATAGAGGCAACTACAGGAGACCGAATTGATTCTTTGTTATTTTCTGTAATTGAACCATATAATAACGAGATGATGAGACTATTATTAAAGGCTAAAGAAATTATAAGTGAGTCAAAAAAAGATCACATTCAGTTGGAATTTGACGTTGAGATTGATCATTCTAAACCTATGTCCTATCAAGATATTATCTTTAATAAGAATGAATTATCTTATATCCAAGAGGAAGTAAAAACTTTAGAGAAAAAGTATTTTGAAAAGATGGAACAACGAGCTTTATCTAATATGGATATATATAAAGATCAAATAGAAAGCCATGGAGAGTTTAAAACCTTAATTATGAAAACGGAAAGTGCTGACATTAAGCTATTAAAAACGATTGCAGATAATATGGTTAGTTATATGAAAACTGGTTTTGTTCTTTTTGCCAATGTAGATGATGATAAGGTAACCTTTGTTGCAAAAAGTAATTGTTTTATTCATGCTGGAAATGTAGTTAAGAAGGCTGCTGTTTTAGCATCAGGTAATGGTGGTGGAAGTGCTACTTTTGCTCAAGGTGGAGGTATGAATACTAAAGATTTAAACCAATTAATAGAAAAAATTAAAAAGGAAATTCACCGTGAAAAATAATTACTTGTTAGAAAGTGTAGATGGGGCAGTTATAGATAAAAAAATTGAGGAAATTATTATCAAGTGTGATTTTACTCATGCTACTAAAAGTATTTATGATATAGAAGAAAGGGATTTAAGTGATGCTTTAGAGGATTTGGATACTTATAACTTTTTATCAAGTAAAAAAATAGTGATTATTAAAAATGTTTTTTCTAATTTAAATGAATCAGAAATAGATCATTTATTTGGATATATTGAAAATTCTAATTCTGATAATCTACTTATTTTGACAGTAAAAAAAATAGATAATCGTTTGAATATTATCAAAAAGATTAAAAAAAATAATGATATTATAATTTTAACATTAAAAGCTAATCCATCTCAATATATAAAGGACAGCCTCAAGGGGTACGAAGTTAATCATAAGGTGGTTTCGCTTCTTATAGAAAAATGTAGAGATGATATTACAAAAATGGAAAATGAGTGTAATAAGTTAAAATTATATAAAAAGGATTCATTAAAGATTACAGAAGATGATGTTGAAAATTTGGTAGAAAAAAAATTAGAGGATTCTAATGAGACTTTATTTTCTTTTATTAAATATTTATTAATAAGAGATAAGAAAAATTCTATAAGGACTTATCAGGAATTATTAGAATATCATATTGATAACTCATCTATTATTGGGTTAATGTCATCTCAATTAAAGACTATATATCAAGTTAAATTATTGATTGATAAAAAATGGGGGATGAATCAAATTATAGAGGCATTATCTTTAAAATCCTCTTATCAGGTCAATAAAATGAATGAGTATGGCTGTTGTTATTCTTATCAAGAATTAGGAAGTTTGATTCATTCAGTAGCAAATTTAGACTATGATATAAAAAGCGGGAAATTAGATTCTAAACTTGCCTTAGATTTATTTATTCTTCGTTTATAGGTGATATTGGCAGAATCCTATAAAATTTTTGTGTAGTTGTTAATGGCGTGGTACCAAAAAGTAAAAAATATAAAAGAAATATGATAAAATAAAAATGTCAATTATTTATAAAATGATCCCCATGTCAAGGACTAAATAAAAAAGAGAGAATCTAGGCAATTGATACAAATAGATGATTTCTGTATTGTACAGGAGTCATCTTTTTTAATTCCATTGATACCTATAATTATTATAATATTCTATATAACCTTTTATTTCATTACATACGTCTCTAAAAGTAAAACAAGTATCTAAATTTAGTTCATCTTTTTAATAATTCATGAAATTTTGGACTTGTATATGTACTCCTTGATCTGAATTAATTATTACATTTTATGAAGTTTTTTGATTGATAAATTATTGGTAATATGGTACACTATAATCATAAGACAAACTAATATAGGATAGGTGATTAAAGTGGGAAAGTGGTTATATGAAAACTATAAGGGAGTAGTAGGAGTAATCATAGGAGTCATTATATCAGCGGTAGGAGTCTATGCTGCAGCTACAATACCAAGTTCTAATGTTTCTTATGATAATTCTGCATCAGGGTTAACATCTACCAATATGAAAGATGCAATAGATGGATTGTATGAAAAAGTAAATAATAAACCATGTCAAGTATTAAAGGGAACAGGTAAAGATACAAATGATGAAATTATCTGTGGAACAGAGGAGTTTTATGTATTATATTCATCAGGTGATTCTATTACGGTTTTAACAAAATATCCTATAGAAGCTGGAGGTGCAATTGTTGAAGGTAGAGAAGAGTTTCATGGTATAGGAGTAGTAGAACCTATTGAAAATCCATCCTA
>CAJUJA010000010.1 GCA_910586635.1 uncultured Bacilli bacterium
AAGGTAGGGTGATTATAAGTGCGATTAATTGTGAAGAAAGAAAATGAATTATTAACGTACTTATATGAGAATTTAGAAATGCCTAAAAAGAAGATCAAATCGTTTCTAATTCATGGAGATATTTATATCAATCAACAAAAAGTAACACAGTATAATTTTAAAGTATCTAAGGGGATGGAAATTATCATCTACCATAAAAATAATTCCCATTTAATCTTTGATATTTTATATGAAGATGATTCTATCTTGGTAGTAAATAAGCCCAGTGGTCTTTTAATGATTGCTACTAAACTTGAAAAGACAAATACTCTTTATCATTATGTTTTAGAATATTTACAAACAAAAAGGAAAGGTAGCCGTGTTTTTATTGTTCATAGACTAGATCAAGATACTAGTGGAGTTGTTGTTTTTGCTAAAAATCAAAAGATAAAGGATCTTCTTCAAAAAAATTGGAATCAATATGTCAAATTAAGACAGTATCATGCTGTAGTAGAAGGAGGCCTAAAAAAGAAGCAAGATAGACTTAGCCATTATCTTTTAGAAACGAAAACCAATTTCGTTTATGTTTCCAAAAATAAAAAAGGAAAAGAAGCAATTACTAATTATCAAGTAGAAAAGGAAAATTCATCATATTCCCTTTTAAGAATTAAAATTGAAACAGGAAGAAAAAATCAAATTAGAGTCCAACTTTCTCATATTGGACACTCTATTATAGGAGACTCGAAATATGGTAAGAAAGATAAAAAATTTTCTAGACTTTATTTACATGCAGATAAACTCATTTTATTTCATCCTATTTTAAAAAAGAATATGACCTTTGAAGTCTCTATTCCTAAGGAGTTTTCGAAAGTGATATGAGGGTACTAATTGATGCAGATGCATTTCCAGATATTAGAGAAATTATCAAACTGTGTAAAAAATATCAAAAAGAAGTAATTTTATATATGGATACTAGCCATGAAATAGAAAGTGATGATGCCAAAGTAAAAAGGGTGTTAACTTCATCTAATGCAGCAGATTTAGAAATAGAAAATGATGCAGAAAGTGGGGATTTAGTATTGACACAAGATTACGGAGTCGCTACAATTACAATAAGTAAGGGTTCTATCTGTCTTAATCAGTATGGAAAGTTTTATACGGGTGATCATATTGACTTATTATTAGAATGGAAAAATACAAGTAGAATTTTAAGAAAGCATCATCATATAAAAGGTCCTAAAAAAAGAACAAAAAAGGATAGGGAAACATTACTAAAAAATATAGAGGAAGTATTAAGGAAGTGTAGTTAATATGAAACAAAATAAGTTAAAAATAATGATTGCTGTTATTTTAGTAGCAGTTGCCATTTTGTCTTTTTTTACAGTAAAAAAAGACAGAGTAAGTAGTGATGAGAAAAAATTTAAAGAAGAATATGAGGCACTAAATGGAAAAGAAAATCCTTCATCTGGTAAAAAGTACTTTGACTTAGAAGTTGAACTTCATAATGGAATTAAGTATTTAGATGAAAAAGAGGCCATCGATTTCTTAGAAAATAAAACAGGTATTCTTTATTTTGGATTTCCCCAATGCCCTTGGTGTAGAAATATCGTAGAAGTATTAATAGATGCAAAAAAAGAGATGAAAGTAGACACAATTTATTATTGTAATGCCTTAGAAAGTAGAGATGAAAAAGTATTACAGGATGGAAAAATCGTAACAACTAAAAAGGGAAGTAAAGAGTATGATAAAATCTTAGAGTTATTAGGAGATAAGGCGGATACTTATGAGGGCTTAAACGATGAGAGTGTTAAAAGACTATATTTCCCAACTGTTGTATTTGTAAAAAATGGAAAAATAATCGATACGCATTTATCTACTGTAGACTCTCAAAAAGACCCTTATCAAAAATTAAATAAGACTCAAAAAAAAGAATTAAAAAATATTTATATCAAAAACATCAGAAAAATAAATGGTGTCGTTTGCAGCAGTGATACCGCATGCTAAAAAAATATCAAGAAGTAGAAAGAAGTATTATCACCAAATTTCGAAAAGATATTTGGAGAAGGTTTATGAAGGCTGTTAGAAGTTATCAACTAGTAGAAGAAAATGATAAAATAGCAGTCTGTATTTCTGGAGGAAAAGATTCCTTTTTACTAGCGAAATGTATGGAGGAGTTAAAACGTCATGGAAATGTTTCTTTTGAGTTGGTTTATTTTGTAATGGACCCAGGATATAAAAAGGATGCTAGAACAATGATAGAAGAAAATGCAAAACTTTTAAATATTCCAGTACAATTTTTTTCTTCTGATATTTTTGATATGATAGAGGATCAAAACAAAAAGGGAAATCCTTGCTATTTATGTGCTAGAAAAAGAAGAGGATTTCTATATCAAAAGGCCAAAGATTTAGGTTGTAATAAAATTGCCTTAGGACACCACTTTGATGATGTTATAGAAACAATTCTTTTAAGTATTTTCTATGGAGGAGAATATAAAAGTATGCCTCCTAAATTACATAGTACCAATTTTAAAGGAATGGAATTAATTAGGCCTCTTTATTTAGTTAGAGAAAAAGATATTTTATCTTGGACAAAATATAATCAATTATCTTTTATTAATTGTGCCTGTAAAATGACTGAAAATAAAAAAATGGAATCTTCATCAAAAAGACTCGAAGTTAAAAACTTGATTTCTAAGTTAGAAAAAATTAATCCAAACGTTGCTTCTAATATTTTTAAATCAAGTGAAAATGTTAGTATTGATACTTTGCTCGCTATAAAAAAAGACGGTGTAAAAACTTCCTTCTTAGAACATTATTGATATATGATTTTTTCTAAAATAAAATAATTCACCTGTTTTTTGAATAACAATTCTTCTTTTGTACCATAAAGAGTATGAAAGGAGAATTTTTTTATGGCACGCCACAAAGTTGAAATCAGTGGTGTGAACACAGCAAATATTAAAGTATTAACTAGTAATGAAATGACAGAGTTGTTTAAAAAAATGAAAGAGGGAGATCCTTTTGCAAGAGAAGACTTGGTAAATGGTAATTTAAAATTAGTATTAAGCATTATTAAGAGATTTGCTTCTCGTTGTGATAATATGGATGATTTATTCCAAGTAGGTTGTATTGGACTTTTAAAGGCTATTGATAATTTTGATCTGTCTCATGAGGTGAGATTTTCTACCTATGCAGTTCCTATGATTTTAGGAGAAGTGAGAAGATATTTAAGGGATAATAATAGTATTAGAGTAAGTAGATCTTTAAAAGATATTGCCTATAAAACATTAAAATATAAAGAAGAACAACTTGCTAAAAATGGTGTAGAGCCTCCTATTGAAGAGATTGCCAAAGAATTAGAAGTAACACCTTTTGATATTGTACATGCACTTGATTCTTTAAAAGAACCTGTTAGTATGTTTGAAGCGATTTATAGTGATGGAGGAGATACCATCTACTTATGTGATCAAATTGAAGATAAAAAAAGCAATAGTAAAGATATGGAAATAAAACTCGCTCTAAATGAAGCCATTGATAATTTGAGTGAAAGAGAACAGTTTATCTTGGATGAAAGATTTGTGATTGGAAAGACTCAAATGGAAATTGCGGATGAACTTGCTATTAGTCAGGCACAAGTATCTCGCTTAGAAAAGTCGGCAATTAACTCTTTAAAGAAAGTATTAAAGTAAATGGCATATACTTAACTAGGTGATTATATGCGGCTTTCGGATTTACAGAGTAAAAATATTGTCAATGTTTTAGATGGAAAAAATGTGGGAAGCATTATTGATGTTAATGTCAATGAAATGGGACAAGTAGAATCTTTGGTAATAGAAAATAGTAAGAAGTTTCTATCTTTTTCTAGAGATGAAGAGACCATTGTTTTTTGGAAAGATATTACAAAAATTGGAGAAGATGTTATCTTAGTCAATAAAAACAATCATTATAAATAAAATGTGGAAAAAGGATCGCTTTCCTCATTTTTTATGTTATAATATTTATTGTGAAAAAATTGTAGAAGGAAGGTAAAAAATGGATTATTATAGAAATTTCAAAGGAGAAAATTGGAAAAATAAGATTGATTTAGAAGATTTTATTATTAATAACTATACTTTATATGAAGGAGATGATTCCTTTCTAGAAGGAATTACTGAAAAAACAGATAAGGTATGGCAAAAGTGTAGAAAACTTATTCAAGAGGAATTAGAAAAAGGAATATTAGATGTCGATACAAAAACAGTATCTGGAATTAATTCCTTTAATCCAGGATATATTGATAAGGAAAATGAAGTGATTTTTGGGCTTCAAACAGATGGTCCATTAAAGAGAATTGTAAATCCATTCGGTGGAGTAAGAATGGTAAGAGAATCCTTAAAAGCTTATGGCTATTCTTGGGACAAAGAAGTAGAAGAAAGTTTTACAAAATATAGAAAGACTCATAATGAAGGTGTATTTGATGCTTATACAACAGATGTTAGAAAAGCAAGACATGTTGGTTTGTTAACTGGTCTACCAGATGCTTATGGAAGAGGGAGAATCATTGGGGATTATAGAAGAATCGCTCTTTATGGAATTGATTTTTTAAAGTCTCTAAAACAAAAGGATTTATTAGAATTAGAACACGTTGAAATTACTGAAGAGATTATTAGACTACGTGAAGAAGTTAGCATGCAAATAAAGGCTTTAGAAGAAATTAAAAAAATGGCAGCAACTTATGGTTTTGATATTTCAAATCCAGCAGCAAATGCCAAAGAGGCAATCCAATGGGTATATTTTGGGTATTTAGCAGCTATTAAAGAAAATAATGGTGCAGCGATGAGTTTAGGTAGAACTTCTACTTTCTTAGATATTTATATAGAAAGGGATTTAAAAGAAGGAATCATTAATGAAAAAGAAGCTCAAGAGATGATTGATCAGTTTATTATTAAACTTCGCCTTGCTCGTCACTTGCGTACTCCAGAATACAATGATTTATTTGCAGGAGATCCGACTTGGGTTACCGAATCTATTGGAGGGGTTAGTAAAGATGGTGTTCCACTAGTTACTAAAAACTCTTATAGATATTTACATACATTAATTAATTTAGGATCTTCACCAGAACCTAACTTAACAGTTCTATGGTCCGAAAAATTACCAATAAATTTTAAAAAATACTGTGCTAAGATATCAATTAAAACAGATTCTATTCAATATGAGAACGATGATGTAATGAGGCCTTTATATGGAGATGATTATGGAATTGCTTGTTGTGTATCTGCAATGAGAATTGGTCGTGATATGCAGTTTTTTGGAGCAAGATGCAATTTAGCAAAATCTCTTTTGTATTCCATTAATGGTGGAGTAGATGAGATGAAAGGTGGAGTTATTGTTTCAGGAATTGATAAAATGGAAGATGAAATTCTAGATTATGATAAAGTCATGAAAAGTTATGATCTTGTATTAGAAAAAGTTGCAAAAACTTATGTAGATGCGATGAACACCATCCATTTTATGCATGATAAATATGCTTATGAGGCAGGACAGATGGCTTTGCATGATACGAATGTGAATCGTCTAATGGCCTTTGGAGTAGCAGGATTTTCAGTTGCAGTAGACTCTTTATCTGCAATTAAATACGCTAAAGTAAAACCAATTAGAAATGAAGAAGGAATCACGATTCGCTTTGAAGTAGAAGGGGACTATCCGAAGTATGGAAATGATGATGACCGAGTAGACCAAATTGGAGTAGAACTTGCTCGTAATTTTATTGGAAAACTAAGAACTCATAAATTATATAAAAATGCCAAACATACCTTATCAATTCTTACGATTACTTCTAATGTCGTCTATGGTAAAAAAACAGGTGCTACTCCAGATGGCAGGGAAGCAGGTGTTGCTTTTGCTCCAGGTGCTAACCCTATGCATGGAAGAGATGAAAGTGGAGCTTTGGCATCCTTAAACTCGGTTGCTAAAATTCCTTATGCTGGTGTTTGTGAAGATGGTGTTTCAAATACTTTCTCTATTACACCACCTGCCTTAGGTCATACTGAAGAGGAACAAATAAAAAACTTGGTTTCTTTAATGGATGGGTATTTTAAACAAGGTTCTCAACACCTAAATGTCAATGTGTTAAATAGAGAAACTTTAATGGACGCTATGGAACATCCTGAGGAGTATCCAACACTAACCATTCGTATTAGCGGATATGCAGTTCACTTTAATAGGTTAAGCCGTGAACAGCAATTAGAAGTAATTAGTAGGACTTTCCATGAAAAAATCTAGTAGTATCAAAGGGAAAATAAATTCTTTAGAAACAATGGGGCTAGTAGATGGTCCTGGAATTCGCTTTGTGGTCTTTCTACAAGGTTGTCCCTTAAGATGCTCTTACTGTCATAATCCAGAAACATGGGATCCTTCTTCTTATAAAATAGAATTATCAGCAGAAGAATTGGTAGAAAAAATTAAGAGATACCGAAATTATTTTGGACAAGATGGAGGAGTAACATTTTCTGGGGGAGAGCCATTACTGCAAAAAGATTTTTTATTAGAATGTTTAAAACGATGCAAAAAGGAACATATTCATACTGCAATTGATACAGCAGGATCAGTCAGTGGATATGAAGAAATCCTAAATTATGTAGATTTGGTCATATTAGATATTAAGGCATATCAGGAAAAAGAATATAAGAATCTTACCAAAAGACCAATGACTAACTTTTTGAAATTTTTATATGCCTGCCAAAGAAAAGGAAAGAAAATGTGGTTTCGAACTGTCATTGTTCCAGGGCTGAATGATACCAAAGGGTTCGTTCTTGGTTTAAAAAACTTTATTTCTGGTTTAAAAAATATAGAAAAAGTCGAACTTTTACCTTATCAGACATTGGGAGTTTCTAAATATCAAAAACTAGGACTTTTCTATGAGCTAGAAAATATATCAGATATGGATAAAGAAAAGTGCCAGAAACTTCAAAAAGTATTAGAAGAAGAGTAGATGAAGATACTATTCTTTTTTCTTTTCTTTTCACATATTCTATTTATATGAAACGACTAAAAATATTATTTTGGGTTTTAGGGTTAGCGATTGTTTGTGCTTTTTTTTCACTATACTTACTTAGTAAAAAAGTAAATCCAATTCTTTTAAGATACTCCACAGTAGAAGCGAAAAGATTTGGTGTATATGCAGTGAATTCTGCGATTGATCAAGAATTCTTAAAAAAGATAGATAACAACATTTTTGATGTGACATTTAATGAAAAAAACGAAATTCAGATGATCGATTTTAGAGCTAAAGAGGTTAACCAATTATTGAAACAAACCACAATAAAGGTACAAAAAAGATTAGTAGATTTAGAAAATGGTAAGACAGATCAATTAGAAATCGCTAATACTTTTAAGGGCATTAAATTTAAAGAAATAAAAAAAGGTGTGGTCTGCGAAGTACCTATGGGAGCCTTGTTTTCTAACTCTATTGTTGCCAATAATGGACCGATTTTTCCAATTAAATTAAATTTTATTGGTGAAGTCGTTACGAATTTAAAAACAAAGGTAGAAACGTATGGAATCAATAGTATTTATTTAGAAGTATCAATTCATGTTGAGGTAGAGGAGAGAATTACTATGCCTCAATTTACAGACTCATCTAAGATACAGGTAGATATTCCCCTTACTGTGAAAGTGATTCAAGGAAGCATTCCTAATTATTATTTATCTTCGTTAGAAAAAGATTCTTCCCTTTTTTCTCTACCTATTGAGTAATTTTTATGATATAATTTTTTTAAGAGGGATAATATGAAAAAAATACAAATAAATCAGATTTCCTATGAAATCGTAAAAAATGAAAAGGAATGTTTTGATTTGGAGGGGTTAACAAATATCATAACAGACTATTTTTATGAATTCGATTATATATTTGGGGACTATGCATATGATAAGCTGAGATTAAAAGGATACTATAGTAGTAATCATCCAAAAGTAAGTAAGGTTAATAATATTAAGACATTAGATGATTATATTAAAAATTACTGTGCATATGGTGCTAAATTCTTTTTATTAAAAAAAATAAAATAAAAGTATTGTAATATTTTGTAAATATGATAAAATGTATATATATTTATGGAGAATAAAAAGGAGGACATATATATGAACAATGAAACAGTAGAAGATAAGGTTATGACTATTGTTGCTGAGGATGGCACTATTGAAGAGGTAGAGGTAATATTAGCATTTGAATTCAAGGATAATAAAAAAGAATATGTTGTGTACACCAAGAATGAAGAAGATGAAAATGGAAATATTACAGTCTATGTTTCCAATGTGAATCGTGAAACAGGTGAACCAAGGTTATTTGGTGTAGAAGACGAGAATGAATGGACTCGTATAAAAGATGTTTTACGTGAATTAGCTAAAGATTAATTATAGGTAAATATATAAATGAAAAGTAGGAGGTTTCTTATATGAATACGGAACAAGAGGTTGAAGTGAAAGGAAAGGATATTCCTAATGGAGAGTATACAGACCGTGATTTAGAAGGCAGTAAATATGGGCCTAATCAGTCATCTAATGCTAGTAAAAAGGTTGCTATGAAGCCTGAAAGTAAAAATAAGGTAAAGTCTCAATATAAAAAATATATGAGGCATACTCGAAAAAAATTGGAAAGAAAAGATCAAGAAATTAGAATATGTGAAGGAATTATTGACACTGATTCTAGCTTAACTCAAATTAATGTAGATGATTTGAAAAGACGTATTGCGAAATTAGAAAATGATAAAAAAATTATAATGCGAAATGCAGAACGTTACTATACAGGAAAATTTTATCGTTATGCGGTAAGTCCATTAAAATTGGTCGGAAGGTTTTTTTCTAATATAGCTAATGGAATACGTAATTATTTTAGTGTAATAGATATTGATATGGATTTTGATCCAAAAAGTGCTGAGACTATGTTAAATGTAGGTTTTAATAATTCTAATAGTGCATCTACGGCAGGTTATAGTGTATTTGATAATGGTGGTGATGAATTGGCTATTCTAGAAGATATAAACCAATTGAATCAACAAAGAGATGGATTATTATCACAACTAAATGCTAAATCTAATTTAGGTGATCATAATACAGAGATTGGCATATTATCAGATCATAAAGAAGAGGATAGTGATCTAGATCAGTTTTTGCAACAGCTAACACAGGTGTATCAAGATGAAATGGAAAAACAGAAAAGATTGCAAGAGGAAGCGACTGAACAACAAAGACAAGCGGTAGAAGCAAAAAAACAAGCAGAAAAAGCAGCAGAGGAGGAAAGGTTAGCACAAGAAAAAGAGGTTCAAACGAAAAAACAGATACAGGAAGCAGAGGAAGCAGCAAGAAAAGCAGAAGAAAAGTTGAAACTTCGTTTACAATTAGATGAACTTACAAAAAAAGTAGACCAAATAAAATCTCAAAATGAGAAGTTGGAAGGTACGATAGAGGAGGTATCTGCTAATATAACGCAGTATGAAGAAAATCGAAAAAGTGCAGAAGCCAACACAAGTAGGATACTCACTACAGTTCAAGAGAATTATGCTACTATAGAAGAAAAAAAGAAAATGACTGAGATAGCGAGTACAAGAATTGCTGAGTTAGATCAAATGTTAGGTGTTGCACGTGGAAATACGAAATCTAGCGAGCCTGTATCAAAACAGCATATTAATTTGGTTACTAATGATAATAAAGAAGATATGGAGAAAATGATGCAAACTTTTAATCGTCAGACTGGAGATCTTCCAAATTTGAATTTGGAAGATGTATTAGAAAGAAGTTCATATACTCAGGATACTTCTTCCGTAGCAGGAAAGAGTCCAACCAGGTAGTATTTTGCGATTGTTAGGGAAATATTTCCCTTTTTTGTTGTAAAAATATACTTCTAATCATAAAATTTTATAGAGGTGGTGAAAATAAAGAATTTAATAGAATATTATTATAATATAAAAATAGAGAACTTGTATAAAAAAAGACGTCAGTATAGATTTTATTATTTTAGTAATGAATATTTATTTTTACCATTAAATAGATATGAGACTGAAATTATTGAAGTTAATGATTTAATAAAGGGAAACAGTGTATATGATCAGATTATAGTTAATATTGAAAGTAGTATTATTACTCATGTACAAAATTATTCATATATATTAATTAAAAAAAGTTCTAAAAGGCTAGACATTGAGGACATTATGAAAACACCAGCTTACCTTTTAACATCAAAAATTTTTTATAAAAATATTGACAGATCTAATTGGCTTTTCTTATGGTCAGAAAAAATTGATTATATTGAGTATCAATTAATGCATTTAGATAATGAGTATCCTTTGTTAAGAAGTAGTATTAATTATTTTATTGGTATGGCTGAAAATGCCATTTCTTATGTTTATAATACTTATCATTATCTTCAACCAAAAAGTGATAACTTAGTGATATCACATAGGCGAATTAGAGATAAAGATTTTAACAATCCATTAAACTTAATCGTTGATTATAGAAGTAGGGATATTGCGGAATATTTAAAGTATATATTTTTTAATAATGATTATGATTATATAAAAATAAAGGATTTATTGAGTCATCTTAATTTGGATCAATTTTCTTGCCAGTTAATATATGGTAGATTACTATTCCCTACTTATTATTTTGATAAATATAATGAAATTATTAGTAATAATTTAGTAGAGGAAGAGATTTTATCTGTTATAAAAAGGTCGGAGGAGTATGAGGACTATATTATAAATGTTTACATGATTATTAATCAATTATTTAGTATAGAAAGAGTTGACTGGCTGTAATACTATTTTTCTATATTTATTACTTCTTTAACCTCAGGTATTTCATTTATAATTAACTGTTCAATACCATCTTTTAGTGTTATATCCATCATATTACATTCGGCACAAGCCCCAAGTAATTTTACATAAACGATGTTATTTTCATATTTTATAAATTCTAAATTTCCTCCATCATTAATTAGAAAAGGTCTTAATTTATCTATTATATCAATAATTTTACTTTCCATATTTGTTTTTTTATACATATCTATCACCAATATGAATTATACTAATTTATAGACTATAAGTAAATACATTTTGGAATACTTTTCTTGAATAAGTCAACTCTTTTTGCTATAATGTATACAGGACGGTGTAATATGACGAGGAATAGGTATCAAATAGGGAATATAGTAACTGGATGTGTAACTGGTATAGAAAAATATGGAATCTTTGTAGGTTTGGATAATTATTACAGTGGATTAATTCATATTTCAGAAATTTCTGATTCTTTTGTTAGAAATATTAATGATTATGTTAATATAGGTGAAACTATAAAAGTAAAAATATTAGATTTTAATAATAATGACTTTCATGTTAAATTGAGTATAAAGGATATTGATTATAGAATCAATAAAAGGAAAAGAACTAAAATTATAGAAACATCAAATGGTTTTTCCTCTTTGGAAAAGAATTTGGAATTTTGGATGCAGAGAAAAGAGGTGGAAATCCTTAATAAACAAGGGCAAAAAAATGTAAAAAGTTTAAAATGAGTATTGACAAAAATTGCATATACTGGTATATTTGATACTGTCAACTGCTTATGTATTTGTTATGGACGATTAGCTCAGTTGGTTAGAGCACCTGCCTTACAAGCAGGGGGTCATAGGTTCGAGTCCTATATCGTCCACCATTTATGCCGAAATAGCTCAATTGGTAGAGCAACTGATTTGTAATCAGTAGGTTCCGGGTTCAAGTCCTGGTTTCGGCACCATTTTTTTTGGAGAGGTAGCGAAGAGGCTAAACGCGACAGACTGTAAATCTGTTCTCATTGAGTTCGATGGTTCGAATCCATCTCTCTCCACCATTAGGATTGCCTCGTAGCCAAGTGGTAAGGCATCAGACTTTGACTCTGACATGCGTTAGTTCGAATCTAACCGAGGCAGCCAATTTTAATGATCTGTTAGCTCAGTCGGTAGAGCATTTGACTTTTAATCAAAGGGTCATGAGTTCGAATCTCATACAGGTCACCATGTGCCTGAGTGGCGGAATAGGTAGACGCACAGGACTTAAAATCCTGCGAGCTTCAACACTCGTGTCGGTTCAAGTCCGACCTTAGGCACCATCTGATGGAGGAATACCCAAGTCTGGTTGAAGGGGTCGGTCTTGAAAACCGAAAGGTCGTGCAAGCGGCGCAGGGGTTCGAATCCCTTTTCCTCCGCCATTATTATAATTTATTAACTGGAGGAATACCCAAGTCTGGTTAAAGGGGCTTTACGATTTTAGTGAAGTAGGTCACATTGTGGCACAAGTGGTTCAAATCCCTTTTCCTCCGCCATATCGCGGGATAGAGCAGTCCGGTAGCTCGTTGGGCTCATAACCCAGAGGTCAGAGGTTCAAATCCTCTTCCCGCAACCAATTTGGTTCCATGGTGCAGCTGGTTAACACGTCTGCCTGTCACGCAGAAGATCGCGGGTTCGAGTCCCGTTGGAACCGCCATTTGGCTTCATAGCTCAGTCGGTAGAGCAAGGGACTGAAAATCCCTGTGTCGCTGGTTCGATTCCCGCTGGAGCCACCACTATAATAATAATTATTGTTTTTAATAGATAATTGGTCATCATGACATGCGCTCGTAGCTCAGCTGGATAGAGTATTTGGCTACGAACCAAAAGGTCAGGGGTTCGAATCCCTTCGAGCGCACCATAATAGCGGGAAGTGGCTCAACTTGGTAGAGCACGTGGTTTGGGACCATGAGGTTGCAGGTTCAAATCCTGTCTTCCCGACCATTTAGTTTTTGAAAGAGTCCAGTGCTCTTTTTTTAGTAGGTTGTTTAGAAAAACTAAAAATTACATTTTATCTCATATACTAAAGGTTAAATAGTTCCAATCTAAAATAGATATGGTTTATTTTTTTTTGCTTTAACTTAGTATGTGAAAAGAACTATATATAGGCTAGAAGATATTTGATACTATTTAATGCTCTTTTTTGTATAATAATTCTAGGTCATTTTCATGTATACTGAAACTGGTTCCATGATCATGTATTTGACCTTTCCTTTTTCCAGATTGAAAAACTCCAATCTTAAAGGTAATAGCAATAACGCCTCTTTCAATCAATCTAATAAAACAATCAAATCCTCTTAATACATAATAGTGATCATTGCTATATTTTATATACATTTGTCCGTTTTCATAATATTTATTTACCTCCACATAACATAAATACTTCATTTTTCTATTTAATTTTTCTTCTATCATATCAAAGGACCACGATGTTAAATTATCAATAACCTCCCCTTGTCTGTTAGTTACAATTAAATTAATGACTCTTTTATCCCATAATACTTTTAAACTAAAAAACACGTCATTATAAATATAAGTTCTTTTCCTACAAGATACAATATTATTTAATACCCTATATTGCCTCATTTTACTATATGGATATCCATATAACCCATGGAGTCTCTTTATTTCAAATAGGTAACTATCAGGTGTTGCATTAAATAATGTAATTGATTTCTCCCTTAATGATGACTTTGTTTTAATCTCTATATCATCATAATCCGGAATTTCAAAGTTACCGGGATTTTTATTTAATAATTTTTCTAGTTTTAATCCCACTTCACCGATATTTTTTTGCTCGCATTTCATCCATCCGATTTTCTTAATTCTATCTAATTCTTTTTGCAATTTATCAAATTTTTTCATCAATTAGTTCACCTCATAAGTATTATTGTCTTTCTAACTGTTTTTCCTTAAAATAACTTTTTTTTTATAAAAATTCATGATATAATTCTGTTTAGAATAAGAAGGTGCCATGGTATGTTAGGAAAAATTATCGAAATTATTGAAAATCAAATTATTATAAAATTAGATATCGATATTAATAATCAAACAAATTTAATTAACCTTCATGTTGTTTTAGAAGATGACTTAAAAAAAATAGTGGGGGAAATTGTCAATGTAAATCAAGAAAAAATGACTATTAATATAGTGGGAGAAATAAAAGATAATAAATTTTTACCAGGTATTTCAATAAAGCCCTCTTTTAAGTCTAAAGTTAGAATTATATCTTTAGAAGAATTAGAGTTAATGCTAGGAAAGCAACAACCAAATATTGGTGAAACCTTTATTGGTTTTTCTAATATATATCAAAACTACCGAATTAATGTTAGTATTAATGAACTATTTAGTAATCATTTTGCTATACTCGGTAATAGTGGCTCTGGAAAAAGCTGTACTGTTGCGAGTATTTTTCAAAAATTGTTTTTATCGAATCCAAAGCCTCCATTAAAATCTAGTATTCTAATCTTTGATGCTTATGGAGAATATACGAATGCTTTCGCTTCCTTAAGACAATACAATCCGGGCATTTCATATAAAACATATACTACGAATACTAGATATGCAGACACAGATGTTATAAAAATACCTTTATGGTTATTAGATGTAGATGATTTAGCTCTTCTTTTAGATGTTACAACGCCCAATCAATTACCAATTATAGAGAAAACTTTAAAATTGGTTCCTATTTTAGTAGGGAATAATGAAGAAACAATAAAAAATAAAAATGATATTATTGCTAGAGCGTTGGAGGATATTCTTTTAAGTGGTCAAACATCAACTAAAATAAGAGATCAAATTGTCGCTATTTTAACTAAATTTCATACTGATGAATTAAACCTTGAAACACAAATTATACAACCTGGATATGTTAGGACTTTAAAGCAGTGTTTATTTATTGATAAATCAGGAAAATTTCAGGAAATAGAGTTGGTGACTGAATTTGTTAGAAGTTTTATTAATCAAGAGGGTACTATGTCAAATTCAAAGCCTAGTAATGAATGTTTTTATACGTTAAAGGATTTAGAAGAAGCAATGGATTTTTCACTTATTTCTGAAGGAATCCTTAAAAGTGAAAAGGTATACGATTTGGCAAATGTGTTAAGTGTTAGACTACATGCTTTAGCAGAAAGTGAATCAAGAGTTTATTTTGAGTATGATGAGTATATTAGTAGAAATGATTATATTAGAACTCTTTTTACAGATAAATTGACCAATAATAAGGCACAGTTAGTTAATTTTAATATTAATTATGTAGATGATAGAATGGCAAAGGTGATTACTAAGATTATTTCTAAAATGATTTTTTCTTTATCTGTAGAAAATAATAGTAGGGGAAGCTCTCCTTTTCATATTATTGTTGAGGAAGCTCATAGATATATTCAAAGAGATAGAGATGTTGATCTTATTGGTTATAATATTTTTGAAAGAATTACAAAAGAGGGGCGTAAATACGGAGTGTTTTTGGGAGTTATTACACAAAGACCATCAGAACTTTCGGATACTGTTATTTCTCAGTGTTCTAACTTTATTGTTTTAAGGACAAGACATCCTAAGGATCTTAGTTATATAAGAGAAATGGTCCCTAATATATCTACTGAAATTGTACAGCAACTAAAGGGGCTTCAACCTGGAAATTGTATTGCCTTTGGAAGTGCCTTTAAGGTTCCTGTTGCAATGCACGTTGAATTCCCAAATCCAGCACCAAATAGTAATAATGTAGATTTGGAAACTATTTGGTACCAATAAGGCAAAAAAAAGATAGTTTTTTAAGTTTAAATGTGTTACAATAAGGATATAGTTATAAAATATTACATTGGAGGATTAAATATGGCGTTAGATAAATTAAAAAATTTATTTGGTACGGAAGAGGCTGTAGAGACAGCAGAAGAAGAGGAGTATTATACAAAAACAAGAGAAGTTTATCAGGAAGAAAATGGAACAGCAGGTTCTAAGATGATGTTGTTAGAGCCACGTGCCTATTCAGAGTCACAACAGATTGCTGATTATTTGAAAGCTCGTAGTGCAGTAGTTGTGAACTTGAAGCGTGTAACTCCTGATCAAGCAAAAAGGATTGTGGACTTTTTAAGTGGAACTTTGTATGCAATTAATGGGGATTTACAGAAATTAGGTGGAGGAATATTTTTATGTACTCCGAATACTGTTAATGTAGAGGGGAAAATTAGCGATGATAATGCTCCTACAAAGTCGACTAGAGGCAGTAAAAAAGAAAAGGATGAGGATGACGAATTTAATTTTTGATTTAGTATTTAAAAATATATTCTGAGGTGAGGTCAATGGAAAAATTCAGTTATGAAGCCAATGGATATAATCGTAAAGAGGTCAATGACTTTGTGAATGATGTAATTACTCAAACAGAAGGTATTATCGAAAAATGTAAGGAACAAAAGGTAGAAATAGGGAAATTGAGGGAAGAATTAAACCATTATAGAAAGATGGAAAATTCATTAAAAGATGCGGTTATGAGAGCTGAGGTAGCAGGAGATAATATAAAGAGGATGGCTAGAGAAGAGGCTAATCTATTAATAGAAGACGCTAAAAATAATTCTAGTAGGATTGTAAATGAGGCATTGTTAAAGGCAGAAAAAATTGAAGTAAAAGCAGATACCTTGGAATATAATATTAAAGTACTAAAAAGAAAGTTAAAATTGATAATTGAACAACAAATGGCAGTAGTAGAAGAAATAGAAGTACTAAATTTAGAGTAGAATCAGAAATACATAGTTGGAAATTCTACTTTTTATATACCAATTAATCTCTTGTTTTTTAAAAAAAGTTATGTTATATTAATCAAGAAAAGCAAGTGCGAAAGCTGGAATACTAAAATTCTAGATAGAGAGCTTCTGTTTGGTGGAAAGGAGCTAGAATGTAGTATTTAGATCACTTTCAAGTGCGTTTTAGGGATAAGCTAAAGCCGGAATTTCACACGTTAAGTGAAACAAAGTGTATAGCAAAGCTATAAAATAAGGTGGTACCACGGAAACTCTTCGTCCTTATAAGGAAGGAAGAGTTTTTATTATGAAGGAGGAAAATATGATTTTATTACAAATATTAATTTTAGTGATTGGATTTATTATCCTAGTAAAAGGGGCAGATCTATTTGTAGATTCAGCATCTTCCCTAGCCCAAAATTTTCATATATCTAAGATGTTAATTGCTCTTACTATTGTTTCTTTTGGTACAAGTGCACCAGAATTTGCAGTTTCTATTAAGTCACTTCTTAGTGGAAATGCAGATATTTTGCTTGGAAATGTAATCGGCAGTAATATTTTAAATATTTTACTCATTTTAGGAGTTTCTAGTTGTATTCACTCTTTAACAGTTAAAAACTCGACAGTAAAGAAAGAATTGCCCATTACTATTTTAATTACTACTTTATTTATTGTTTTAATTAGTGATAAGTGGCTAACTAATACTCAAACCAATTTATTAACTAGAGCAGATGGAATTACTATTTTATTATTTTTCTCTATCTTTATTTATTACTTATTTACTGTAATGAAAAAGAAAGTTGATTCATCATTAGAGGATGAAAAACCAAAGTATGGACTTTCAAAGTCGATTATATTTACTGTAGTAGGAATTATTTGTTTAATTTTAGGAAGTAATGCAGTAGTAGATTCCGCTAGTTCTATTGCAAAAATAATTGGGGTTAGTGAAAGGGTAATCTCTCTTACTATTATTGCCCTAGGAACCAGCTTACCAGAGTTAGTAACGAGTGTAGTTGCAACAAAAAAGAAAGAATATGATATTGCGATTGGAAATGTTGTGGGAAGTAATATTTTCAACATTGGAATCGTAGTTGGTTTACCAATTGCCCTATTTGGAGGGATTGCATCAGTAGGGTTTACTTATGTTGATTTACTTGCTTTATTTGTATCTACGCTAACATTATTTTTCTTTTGCTTTAGAGATTACAAAATTAGTAGAAAAGAAGGAATTGCTTTTCTTGTTATGTTTTTAACTTACTACTCGTTTTTACTTATAAAATAAAAAAGAAAGAAGGAATGAATATGCAATTTGAAAAACTAAAAAACGGGAAAATAAACGAAATTGAAAAAAGTATTTTAAATAGTTGGGGTGGAGTTTATCATATTTTAAATGAAACAATAGAAAATAGAAAAAATAGTGAAAATTTTGTATTCTATGATGGACCTGCTACTGCAAATGGGTATCCAGGACTTCACCATATGATGGCCAAATTTTTAAAGGATTCGTTTTGTAAATATCAAACCATGCGTGGGCATAAAGTATTACGTAAAGTTGGTTGGGATACGCATGGTCTTCCTGTTGAACTTCAAGTAGAAAAAGAATTGGGCTTTTCTGGTAAGGGGGATATTGAAAAATATGGAGTAGAAAAGTTTAATCAAGAATGTCGTAATATTGTATGGAAAAATGAAGAATCCTTTACTAGCCTTACTGAACAAATGGGACAGTTTATTGATTTAAAACATCCTTATGTTACTTATGATAATAATTATATCGAAACAGAGTGGTGGATTCTACAAAAATTCTTTGAAGAAGGTCTATTTTATGAAGGTAGTAAAATTTTGCCATATTGTCCAAGATGTGGTACAGGACTTGCTTCTCATGAAGTAGCACAAGGTTATGAAGAAGTATCAGCCAATACAGTAATCGTTCCCTTTAAAAAGAAAGATGAAAATTGTTTCTTCCTAGTTTGGACTACGACTCCATGGACTCTTTCTAGTAATGTGGCGTTATGTGTCAATCCAAATGAAAAGTATGTAAAGGTTCAATCCAAAGGAAACCAATTTATTCTAGCGAAAGCTCTTCTTTCGAAAGTTTTAGGAGATGATGTAAAGATACTAGAGGAATATTTGGGAAAAGATCTAGAATATATGGAATATGAACAATTAATTCCTGATTTTTCGGTAAATAAAAAAGCCTTTTTTGTAACCCTTGCAGATTATGTTACCATGGAAGATGGTACAGGTATTGTTCATATTGCACCTGCTTTTGGAGAAGATGATGCCAAAGTTGGAAAAGACTATAACCTACCATACTTAAATCCAGTAGGGGAAGATGGAAAATATTTGGAAGGAACGTGGAAAGATACTTTTGTATTTGATGCGGATATCGAAATCATTAAGTATTTAAAGGAAAACGATAAATTATTTAAAAAACAGAAAGTAACCCATCAGTATCCACATTGTTGGAGGTGTCATACTCCACTTATTTATTATTCTAAGCCAAGTTTTTATATTGAGACGACGAAACTCAAAGATAAGATTATCAAAGCTAATCAAACAGTATCATGGCATCCATCTTTTGTTGGAGAAAAAAGATTTGGAAATTGGTTAGAAAATATGAAAGATTGGGCAATTTCTAGAAACCGTTATTGGGGAACACCTCTTCCTTTATGGAGATGTAGTTGTGGTCATGATGAGATGATTGGTTCTAGAAAAGAATTAATAGAAAAATCTATTGAAAAGATTGATGAAACCATTGATTTACATAGACCTTATGTAGATGATATTCATATTGCTTGTCCAAGGTGTGGGAAGCCAATGAGTCGTGTTACTGACGTAATTGATTGCTGGTTTGATTCTGGTTCTATGCCTTTTGCTCAATACCATTATCCATTTGAAAACCAAAAACTATGGGAAGAACAGTTTCCAGCTGATTTTATCGCAGAAGGTATTGATCAAACAAGAGGTTGGTTCTATACACTACTTGTTATTTCTGTATTTTTAACTGGAAAATCCCCATATAAAAACGTATTAGTCAATGATATGTTATTAGATAAATTTGGTAAAAAAATGTCAAAATCAAAAGGAAATATTGTAGAACCTTTTACTACTATAGAAGAGTTTGGAGCAGATACTGTTAGATTTTATCTTCCTTATGTATCTCCAGTTTGGACTCCTTTAAGATTTGATAAGGAAGGATTAAAGGAGATTTATTCTAAGTATATTTCAACTCTAAAAAATGCATATTCTTTCTTTGAAATGTATGCAAATGCAGATAGTATTGATCCAAGAGAATATGATATAGAAGTAGAAAAACGTGAACTAATTGATAAATGGCTTTTGTCAAAACTAAATAGACTTATTAAAACAGTTGTAGAAGGCTATGAGGAGTATGATCTAAATAAAGTAGCTAAAGCGATTATTCCATTTTTAAACGATGATTTATCCAATTGGTATATTAGAAGTAATAGAAGACGTTTTTGGGATAGTGAATTAACAGAAAGTAAAAAGGCAGTTTATTTAACTACATATGAAGTATTAGTAACCTTATGCAAACTAACAGCACCTATTACTCCTTATATCTCAGAAGAAATCTATCAGAAATTAACGGGTGAAAAAAGTGTTCACCTTGCAAGTTTTCCAGATGTAGAGGAGTCTTTAATTAATGAAAAAATAGAAGAAAAGATGGATTTGGTAAGAGATGTTTGTAGGTTAGGAAGAGATGCTAGAGAAACTGCAAATATTAAGGTTCGTCAACCAATTCATGAAGTGATTTTATCTAGCGATGTAAAAGAGATTATTGGAAATTTAGATTCTATCATTAAAGAAGAGTTAAATGTAAAACAAATTACTTATCAAGAAGATATGACTTCTTATTTAACATACTCCCTAAAACCGAATTTTAAGGTATTAGGAAAGCAGCTTGGTTCTAAAATTAAACAGTTACAAGAGGAGTTAAAAAAACTAACTAGTGAAGAGGCATTTTCTGTATCAAGGGAGCCACTTACTATTCAATTAGATGGCGAAGACTTCACCCTAGATTGTATGAATACGATTACATCTACTATTGTAAAAGAAGGATATGTGGCTAGTAACGATTCTAAAACTTGTGTGGTCCTAGATACGAATTTAGATGAAGATTTAATTTTAGAAGGCCTTGCTCGTGAATTTGTTCGCACTATTCAAAGTATTAGAAAAGATAAAGATTTAATCATTACTGACCATATTCATGTTTTCTATGATGGAGATGAAAAAATTGACCAAGTGATAGAAAAGTATCAGGACTATATTATGGGAGAAACTCTAGCTAATGGGTTAATCAAAAAAGAGTCTTCTAATCGTTATTTATTGAATGAAGTAGAAGTCTTTATCAACGTAGAGAAAATTTAGAGAACAGGTTTTTTATGGAAAAACTAGTAATCGCAGGATTTGCAGGGATAGGAAAAACTACACTTGGTAAGAAATATAAAAATGTCATTGACTTAGATTCTTCAAAATATGCCTATGATGATTCTGATTTAGAGCATCTAAGCATAGAAGAAAGAAAGGGGCTTCCAAGAAGGAAAAATAAAAAATGGCCAGATAATTATATCAAAGCTATTTTGGATGCTCTTAATACCTATGATTTTGTGTTAGTATGGGAAAGAGAAGATATTTTAGAAGAATACCAGAAACATCATATTCCATTTGTTTTATGTTATCCCAATAGAAATTCTTTGGAAACTTATCAAAAAAGATATAAAGATAGGGGAAATAGCGAAATTTATATAAAAAAGAAAATAGAACAGTACAAAAGAAGAATTCATGATTTTGAAAGTATGAAGGTAGATAAGATAATTTTATCTAATGAAGAAACCTTAGAAGACTATTTGTTAAAAAAAGGATATCAGTTAAAAAAGTAGAAAAAAGTCAAAAATGAATCTTTATTGATAAAAAAGTGTTATACTAAAAAAGAGGTGGATGATATGTCTAAAAGTCAGATAGAATCTATTGATGATGGAAAAAGAATGGAAAGTCAGAATAGTTTAGCTAAAATTAAAAATTTAAAGGTGAATTTAGAACAAATGATTTTAAATGCAGGGAAGATAGTTATTGTACCACATAATGGTGTTGATTATGATGCCCTGGCATCCTCTATTGGTTTTTCCCTACTTGCTAAAAAGTTTAAAAAGGATTCTTGTATCATAATAGATGATCCAGTATATAAAATAGATTATATGGTGCAATCTATTATTGATGAGGTGAAAGAACAGCATCATATTATGAATAAGGAAAAGTATTTGCAAATAAAGGACCCAGGAGACTTATTTATATTAACAGATGTTAATAAATCTAATTTAATTAGTTTAAGTGAAGAGATTAAAAGAAGTGATAAAGTAGCAATATTAGATCATCATAATGAAGATTCCTTAACAGTTCCATCAGATTGCAAGTGTATTGAGCCTAATGTCTCTAGTGCTTCAGAAATGATGGTAAGACTTTTATGTCTATATAAGATTAAGATAACAAAGGAAGTGGCTCAATATCTTTTAGCAGGAATTTACCTAGATACCAATAAATTAACGAAAAATGTATCAGCGGATACGATGAAAGCAGTAACAAAATTATTAGAAAATGGAGCAGATATGAATCGGGTAACTGATTTATTTGTAGAAGATTTTAAAAGCGATAGAAGAGTACAAGATTTAGTTGGGAAAGCCCAAATAGATATTTATACAGTTGCTACTATATTATCAAGTGAAGAAGATGAATATACAAAAGAGGAGTTGGCAAAGGCTGCAGATTATTTGTTAAAATACAATGTAGATGCTTCCTTTGTTATTGGAAATATTGGCGATGGAACCATATCAGTAAGTGCACGTTCCAAAGAAAAAGTAAATGTTGGTTCTGTGATGCAACAATTAGGTGGTGGAGGAAATCAATTCTCAGCTGCCACAAAGCTGCAAAATACATCTATTGAACAAGTGGGCTCATCTTTACAAAAGATAATAAAGCCAGCTTGTTATATAAATTAAAATTTTTAATAAAAATGGAGTTATCAAAAATGAAAAAAAAGAAGCTATGGAAATTGCTCCAATAAAATCAAATTTTTTAATGGAAGCAATTGATCAATTTTTATCAGTAGATCATGCTAATTCTATGATACAGATTGCTTGGTTCAAAGGTGAAAAGGAGGATATGTGTTCCCTTGAAATTTATGGGCCCAATGGAATTGAAGATCATCTAAATAGTGGAATTACCCTACAACAGTCTGATTGTTTAAATTGTCAAATTCTACAAGATGTCCTAGATAAGTATTTAGATTCTAGTACAATACAGGTGAGTGATTTTGCCGATGTGCATGTTTCCTTTCCAACACCGACAGCTAGAAATTTTCATGGAATTACAATTACTAATACCCAAAATCAAAGTAAAGTATCCTTAGATTTCTCAGCTAGGGGAAATTCTTTTAGTGAAATAGTAGATTCTTATCAGGATAGGATTGCAGAATATAGAAAAATGATTACTTCTTCATCCAATAAGAAAAAATAGAAGACTTTAATATAGTTCTTCTATTTTTTTATCAGGTAATTTTTCTACTTCTTTTATGGTTTTAAATAAAATATTTAACGCAATTTGTTCAGTCTTTCTATTTTGATCACGTAGGGGATTGAGTTCAACTAAGTCATAGGCTGATATTTTATCAAAGTATTTTAATATCTCATCACTAATATTCATGGCGAGTTCTTCATCAATTCCATTAAACTCAGGAACGGAAATACCAGGAGCTATTGTTGGATCTAGAATATTTAAATCGTAACAGATGTGAATATTTTTTGTCTTATAGGAGGCAATTTCGAAAGCCTTTTCTATAACCTCTTTGGCACCTTGTTGTTTTAAATCTTCTGTTGTAAATACACTAATTCCAGAGTACTTTAGATTATTTTGTTCTTTTTGATTCATATTTCTAACGCCTATTAGTACGGTTTTAGTGGCCTGTACCATTTCACCACGGTGGAATGTTCTTAAATCTTCACATTCAAATCCTGTGATACAAGAGGTTGCAAAACCATTCATATTGCCCGTTTCTGTTGTTTTAATGGTATTATAATCGGCATGGGCACCAATAATAATTAGCCCGATTTCTTCATTTACCATAGCATCTGCTAGGGTTGATGGAATGATAACAGATTTATCTCCTCCAATTGTAATAGGGAAAAATCCTTCCCTCATTTTTTCCAAGGTAGATTTATATATTTTCTCATTAATTTCGTTAATTTCATATTTATTTTTGGAACGATCAGACAAGTTTCTACTCTTTATAATAGATTCATCTTGCTTAAATTCTATAACTTCTCCTTGATAGAAACTCCCTAAATCTTTAATTAATGAGACAGCTCCTAATCTAGCTCCATCGATATGAACTCCTAGATCAGTTTCTGCACCAATAATAATACTTTTCATTTATTATCACCTGTTCTAAATTATAACACAAAATAGAGATTATATTCATAAAAAATTCTTTAACTTTACATCTATTTTGTTATATACTAATAGTAGTAGGTGATAAAATATGAAAAGGTTATGTGAACTAATCGAATGTGAGTATGAAACCCCGATTTATGGTATTAAAATAGATTCTAGGGAAATAAAAGAAGGTGACTTATTTGTTGCTGTTAATGGTTTTAATGTTTCTCATAGTGAGTTTATTGAGGATGCTATTAATAAAGGTGCTGCTGCTGTTATAACTGATATTGATTATGAAAGCCATATTCCTATTATCAAGGTTTCTGATGTGAATGGAATTCTAAATCAGATTTGTATTCAATTTTACGGATATCAGAATAACCAAAAATTGATTGGCATTACTGGAACAGATGGAAAAACAACAACAGCTGTTATGATAAAAGAATTACTTTGTGAAAAAAGAAATATAGCCTATATCGGGACTAATGGAATTGAGTATGGAAAACAGGTGATCAAGACAGAAAATACGACTCCCACGAATGAAAAGCTTTATAAGTATTTAACTAAATTGCAAGAAGAAAATTATAATGATATTGTAATGGAAGTATCCAGTGAATCTCTTCTTCATCAAAGAGTAATTGATTTTCATTTCCAATATGCTATTTTCACAACTATTACAGAGGATCACTTGAATATTCATAAAACGATAGAAAATTATATAGAATCTAAACTATCTTTGGCTTCTTTAGTAAAAGAAGATGGGGCTATTATTATAAACCGGGACGATTGTAATTGTAGATTATTGCTAAATAGAAATTTTAACCATCTATATACTTATGGTAAGGATCAAAACAGTGATTTTCAAATTTGTAATATTCAAGAAGAAAAGGGAATTACTACATTTGATATTCAACACCAGCACCAAAACTTTCATATAATAAGTCCTTATATAGGGGAATATAATGTTTATAATTTATGTGCTGCTTTTATTGTTTGTTATTTAGAAGGAATAGATTCTAGTTACTTAATTCAAAAAATAAAAACACTTCCCCCTATTAAAGGAAGAACAGAATCACTAGATTTCGGTCAAAATTATAAATTAATACTCGATTATGCTCATACTTTAAATGGTATTAAAAATATTGTAGAAAGTTTTCAAGGAAAATATAAGAGAACGATTTTATTAACAGGAGCTGCTGGTGGAAGAGAAAAGGAAAAAAGGGAAAAGATTGGGAAATATATTTTAAATCATGCTGATTTTGTTATTTTTACAATGGATGATCCTAGGTATGAAAGTGTAGATTGTATTATTGATCAAATGATAGGAAATGAAAAAAAGAATAATTACATTCGCATTATTAATAGGGAAGAAGCTATTAGGTATGCTCTAGATATGGCCGAAGAGGATGATTTAGTATTAATACTAGGAAAAGGTCGAGATAATTATATGGCAATTGAAGATAAACGGATTGATTATTGTGATTATGATGTGATTAGTAGATATTTTCATAACACATAACAAATTAGTAAGGAAAAAGGAATCATGCGATTCCTTTTTATGATAATAGTTATTTTCTTTTCGTATATCCATACTCTATTCTAGATTGGTCTAAAATTCCTTGATAGCTATTCTCATTGATTAAACTATCAGATAATCCATTTTGGATGAGGTACTCTTGGAAGTTTCTCCACCTTTGTGTCATAAGGCGATCAAATTCAACATTACCATGAATGGACCGTTTTTTATCAGTCTCTTTCTCCATAGTATAAGTCATAGCGAATACATAGCTAGTTCTTCCATATTCATCTAATTCAGTATATTTTTGATAAGATTGAATCATATTTTTATAAATGGTATCAAAATCACTTATGATGTAGGAAAGACCAAGAACAGTTTGCTCCGCACATAAAAATTCACTAAAAATAGATCGAATATTCTTGATTAATTTTATAGAACCATCGTCGTTATAAATCGCATCCTCATATTTTCTGATTTCAAAAATCAAATCAAACAATTCAATATCCATAGAATCACCTTTTTTGCAATATTATAGATGATTTGTCTAAAATTGTCAAAATAAGCATATATTTAATTAGGTGATTTTTTATGTTATTTGAAATATTTATGTTTTTAAAAAGTATTTTTCTAACAGGGTCTTATTCAAATCAGGTTTTCCCCGATCCTTTAACTAAGGAAGAAGAAGATTTATGTATTAAACGAGCTAGAATGGGAGATAAGGAATCTAGAAATAAGTTAATTGAGCATAATTTACGATTAGTTGCTCATATTGTTAAAAAATTTGATAGTAAATATGTAGATCAAGATGATTTGATTAGTATAGGAACAATAGGTCTTATAAAAGGAGTAGATACCTTTTCTAATGATAAAGGTGTAAGAATTACTACTTATTGTGCTAGATGTATTGAAAATGAAATTCTTATGCATTTTAGAAGTAATAACAAGACTACTAAAAACATTTCTATTAATGAATCAATAGGTTTTGATAAAGATGGAAATGAAATTTCTATTATGGATGTTTTAAAAGCACCAAAGCCAGATTTTATTGAGGATATTAGCTTAAAGGATAATATCAAATTATTAAAACAATATATGGATGTATTAACTCCTAGAGAAAGAGAAATATTAATAAAGAGGTATGGACTAAATAATACAGAGGAAAAGACGCAAAAGGTCATAGCAAAGGAGTTGAATATTTCTAGAAGTTATGTATCTAGAATGGAAAAAAGGGCTCTTACTAAGATATTACGTGAGTTTATAAAAAATAATAAATATGAGTAGCTAGACATAAAGATGAAAAAACAGTATAATATAGTTAAGTGAGTGATTGAAAAATGAGAGTAAAAATAAAAGCAATGATCGCAGTGTTTGTTATTTTTTTAGTTGTAGCAATTTATGGTATTCACTATTATTTTTTTATGCCAACGATTACTTTAAAAGGGGATAAAAATATGGTGCTAAACTATAATGAGGACTATAAGGAGTCGGGATACTATGCGATGTTTCATAATCAAGATGTAACTCGAAAAGTTCAAGTAAAAGGGGAGGTTGATTCTAAAAAATTAGGTATTTATAAGATGGAATACTTTATAAAACAGGGAGTCTTTAAAAAGAAAGCTGTAAGAATTGTAAAGGTGAGAGACCTAACCAACCCCGTTCTTATTTTGAAGAATGATCATGATAAGGTGTATATTTGTCCTAATACAGAGTATAATTTTATGAAATATAAGGCTTATGACAATTATGATCAGGATATTACAGATCGAGTTAAAATTACTAGAAAGAATGATATTATTCAATACGCAGTAGTAGATTCTTCTGGAAATTATGCAATTAAAAATCAAAAAATTATTCAACAGGACCTAGAAAAGCCTAGTTTGGAATTGAATTCAGGAGATATGATTTTTACCTTTTTAAATGAGGAGTTTAAAGATCCTGGTTATCAAGTTTTTGATAATTGTGATAAAGAGATCGAAAAGAAAGTTCAAGTAGAAGGAAAAGTTGATACAAACAAAGTAGGAACTTACGAGTTGACATACAAAGTTAAGGATTCTTCTGGAAATCGTTCAAAGAAAAAAAGAAAAGTTCAGGTAGTAAAAAAAGGACAGAAGGGAACGATTTATTTAACTTTTGATGATGGTCCTAGAATGGGAACTACGAATGTGATATTAGATATTTTAAAAAAGGAGAGTGTTCCTGCTACGTTCTTTGTTACAAATAATGGTCCAGATGAACTAATTAAGAGAGAATATGAAGAGGGACATACTGTAGGTCTTCATACGGCTAGTCATAATTATTCCTTGATCTATTCTAATAAGGAAAACTATTTTAATGATTTATATTCTGTCCATGATAGAGTTTTTCGTATTACTGGTTATGACTCTAAAGTAATTCGCTTTCCTGGAGGTTCTAGTAATACCATTAGTAGAAAGTATAGACCAGGAATTATGAGTGAATTAACAAAAGATGTGTTAGAGCGGGGGTTTCGATATTATGATTGGAATATTAATAGTAGAGATACAGATGATTTAACTACTAGCAATGAAATTGTGTCTTGGGTAAATTCTAGTCTTTCACATGATAAAGTAAATGTAATTTTAATGCATGACATTAAACCTTATACTAGAGATGCCTTGAAGGGTATTATTGAATATGGGAAGCAAAATGGATATCATTTTGAAGCAATTACAAAAGATACTGAAATGTTGACTCAGAGGGTAAATAACTAGTAAATTTATAATAAATGGGTTATAATTAGGATAGGTGGTCAAAATGAAAAGATATAAACCAACTATATATAAAAAAGATATATTTAGTATTAATTATAAAAAGTTAAAAAAAGATGGTATTAAGTGTCTTGTTTTTGACTTGGATAATACTTTAGCCTTAATAGATGAGAGGGAATGTCCACAAAAGACTAAGGATTTAATTCAAAGTCTTCAGAAAGATTTTATTATTTTTATTATTTCTAATAATTGTAGTAGGAGAATAGAACCTTATAAAAGGAGTTTAGGTGTGGATGCTGTTAGTTTTGCAATGAAGCCACTTACTAGAGGGTTAAGAAAAATAAGAAAAAAGTATCATCTGTTAAAAAAGGAAATGGTGATGATTGGAGACCAAATTGTAACGGATGTTATATCAGGAAGAAATTTTAATATTAAAACAATTCTGGTAGATCCCCTAGGACAAAAGGATATGAAAATAACAAATATTAACAGAAAGATTGAGTCATGGATTATTAATAGATATTCGAAGAGGGGAATTTTTAAAAGAGGGAATTATTATGAATAAAGAAGAAAAAAGATGTAGTGGATGTGGTGTTTTATTACAAGATGAGAACATTTTACAAGAAGGATATACTACAAATTTAGAAAATTCTATTTGTCAACGTTGCTTTAAGATGAAAAATTATGGTGAATATCAGGTGATTACCAAGTCGAATGATGAATATTTAGAAATATTAAAAGAAGTGGGAAAAACGAAAGACTTAGTTTTGTATGTTACAGATTTACTAAATTTAGAAGAAGATATTTTAAAAATTAGAGAATATATTCAAAATAAAATGATTTTAGTTTTAAATAAAAAAGATATTTTACCAAAAAGTGTGAAAGAAGATAAATTAATCAAATATTTTGAAGAAAATCATGACTTACCTTTTGGGACGATAGAAAAAGAAGGAA
>CAJUJA010000011.1:0-10989 GCA_910586635.1 uncultured Bacilli bacterium
AGATTGCTTGTAACTTATGTCAAAAATTTATGACTTTAAATGAATATGACAATCATTATGATAAATGCTCATCGATAAATTACTTATTAAATATATTCAAAAAAAATAAAATGAATGTTAAATACGAAGAATTAGAAAAACTTGATGATGGTAAATTTAATTCCGTTTATAAAAAATATGAATCAAAAGGGAGTGATAAAAATGTTAACGATAAAAATGGAATCTAATACAAGAAATTATTTAGTTAGGCTTTTAGAAAATTATAAAGAACATCTAAACGATCTAAAAACTAACAAAGTAGATTTAATGTATGAGTTAAATAACATCAATAAAGCGATGAAAAATTTGATGGGTCAAATACCTGAAACTGATTTAAGCAGAAATATAGCACCGACAAATTTTATAGTAGGAGCTGATAACGATGATTAATACAGTTGACTTAACAAGTTATCAATCAGGCTACGATCAGTATTGCGAAAAAATAGAAAGAGAGAATAGAGTTCCATATTCTGATTATGAAAAGTTAGAAGAAAAAATATCGGTATATGAAAACTTTGTTGAAGATTTAGAAAATGTATTTGAAGAATCAACTGATGATTCAGAAAAATCAAAATATGTACAAGCCTTGCTTGAAGATTTAAGAGAGGGTTTAGAATGTTAAAACATATATATGAACATTTAAAAACAAAAAGAAAATACAATACACTAATGATCATGTATGAAACTAAAAAGGATGAATTGGAACAAAAAATTGTTGAGCTAAACACTCAAAAAAGAATTAACAAAATAGAACATGAAAAATTTGAACAAACAATAGAAGAACACATACAAAAATTAGTAAAAGAAAAACAAAAATTTAGAGAGTTAAAGGAGAAAATAAAACATGAATCAAGAATTAATTAAACCAGTATTTAAAAACGAAATAAAAGCAGAAATTAAAACAACAGGATCAATAGAAGATAATATTCAAGAAGTACAGGATTTTGCATTAAAGTTAAATGAATATTACTCAAAATTAGTATTTACAGAAGATACATTGAAAGAAGCAAAAACAGAAAAAGCAGAAGTAAATAAGATGAAAAACAAGGTTGCAGATTATAGAAGACAAATAGTTAATAAGTATAATGAACCATTACAAAAATTTATCGATGGAGCAAAGGCAACAGAGACTATTTTAGCAGACACTTATAACACAATTAACAATCAAGTAAATTTTTATGAGCAAGAGTTAAAAGAACAAAAATTAGAAGAATTAAAAGCTTATTTTGAGGAATTGTGTGTAAAAGAGAAAATTGACTTTATTGATTTTGTACAAGCAAATATCAATGTAACGTTATCAGCAAGTATGAAATCATTAAAGGTTAAAGTAGATGAATTTATATCAAAAATATTAGATGACATTAAGTTAATTAATAGCCAACAATACGTAGATGAAATGATGATCGAATACAAAAAAGATTTAAATGTATCAAGAGCAATCACAGAAGTAAATAATCGTCATATTGAACTTGAAAAAGCACAACAAGAGAAAGAAGAAAAAAAGAACAAAAATTAACCGACGAAGTAATGTTAAACAAGATTGAAAGTTTATCAGCACCTAAGATTGAAAATGTAACTAAATCTAGTGATACAGAAGTAACACAAAGTGGTACACAAACAGAAGGCGAAGAACTGATATCAATTTCATTTAAAGTTATAGGTACAAGAGATAAAGTAACAAAATATGTAAAGTTTTTTGTTAAAGATATAGAAGAAAGAGGTTTAAAATATGAACAAATTAAATAATAAACAAGAATTAATGAAACAAGTGCAGGATAAACAAGCTAAAATTGATAGTTGTTCAATTGGACAATTTACAAATACAGAAAGTGTAAGAAATAGAGCTATTTCTCTTTTAGGAGAAAATAGAGGATTAAAGTTTTTAGCAGGAATAACATCAGCAGTATCTACTAATAGCAATTTAGCAGAATGTACTAATACTTCAATTTTTAATGGTGCGTTACTTGGAGAGAGTCTTAACTTAAGTCCAAGTCCCCAACTAGGACATTATTATCTAGTTCCTTACAAAAAGAAAGATAAACAAGGTAATGTAGTTTCTGTTACAGCCCAATTTCAATTAGGATATAAAGGCTATATTCAACTTGCTATAAGAAGTGGGCAATATAAAAAAATTAATGTTATAGAAGTAAAAGATGGCGAATTTGTAAGCTATGATATGTTTGACGAAGAAATAACATTAAATCCTATCAAAAATTATGAGGAAAGAAAAAGAGCAAAAACTATAGGCTACTATGCAATATTTGAATATTTAAATGGTTTTAGGAAATGTCTTTATATGAGTAAAGAAGAAATGTTAGAACATGCAAATACTTATTCGCAAGCGTTTAATAGAAAAAGCTATGAACTTTTACAACAAGGTAAAATAGCAGAAAAGGATATGTGGAAATATAGTTCGTTTTGGTATAAAAACTTTGATGAGATGGCTAAAAAAACTATGCTAAGGCAATTAATCTCAAAATGGGGCATTATGTCTGTAGACATACAAAAAGCATTTGAAAGTGATATGTCAGAATTAAATGATGATATGAAACCAAATTATATAGACAATCCAACTGAAATACCACAAGAACCAATTCAACAAGAAGATATTCCAGATGCAGAGGTAGAAACAGATATACAACAGGTAGATATGAATGCATTACTCAATAATTAATAGTGGAAGTGACGGAAATGCTACAGTCGTAGAAAATACAATTTTAATTGATTGTGGTGTTTCCTTCAAAAAACTAAAAGATTGCTACAAAGATATAAAGCTAGTTTTGCTCACACATATTCATCAAGACCACTTTAATAAAACAACAATAAAAAGATTAGCACAAGAAAGACCAACTTTAAAGTTTGGCTGTTGTGAATGGTTAGTACAAGAGTTAATAGATTGCGGAGTAGATAAGAGGAATATCCATGTTTATGACATAGGAAAAAGATATAAATATGATTTATTAAAGATAGCTCCTATCAAATTATATCATGATGTGCCACAATGCGGTTATAGAATATTTATTAATGATTATAAAGTTATTTATGCTACTGATACAAATACTTTAGAAGGTATTAAAGCGAAAAACTATGATTACTACTTCATAGAAGGTAATTACGAAGATGAAAACGAGCTACACAGTAGGGCTTATAACGATTATTACGAATCAAGGGTCAAAAGAACCCATTTAAGTAAAGAACAAGCTACAGAGTGGCTACTTAAAAATATGGGAGACAATAGCGTGTATTGTTTTATGCACGAACATAAAAACAGAGAAAGAGAAGAGGAAATTTAATTATGGATAGAAATAGTATTATTACACAAATAAATAATCTTTTTGATGAAAATATGAATTTAAAAAATGAGTTGCAAACTCAAAAACAATATTACGAAAATATAACAAGAAAAGATGAGAAAGATAGTGCCATCTATATTATGGACACTATGGAACGTAAACTTTATGACATAGGTTTAAATTACTTATTTAAAAAAGGTTTTAATCCACAATATTCAATTAAATCTTATGATAGCGATAAATATTATAGTTTTGAAGAATGGATTGATATTTCTATTAATTTAAATGGTTTTAACGATATTACAAAGAACGAATTTATAAAACTTTTTAGCGAAAAGATGAAAGTAGAATATGAAAGAAGATTAGAAAAAGCAAAGCAAAAGGAGCAAGAGGAAGAATAATGAAAAAGTTTAGTAAGGAATGGTTTCAAAATAAATTAAAACAATATAGAGGTATGTCAGGATATCCGATGAAATTAACTGCAACAAAAGGTTATAAACCTAATTTACGAAGGCAAAGTAAGAGAGAACAAAGGATAGAGTCTCTTTATAAATTAGCAAAAGAAAAAGGAGTTAGGTTATGACAGAAAAAGAAACAGCAAAAAGATGTGACTATGCTTGTGAATTATTAAGAAAACAAAATATTCCACATGAAGTAAAAAATAGAGGAATAGGACATATAAATCTTTATGGATATATTCGAGGTAAAACCACATTACAACCTATCATGAGTTTCTGGGCTGGAACAGGTAAATATGTATTTTTAAGAATACCAAAAGGACAAATAAAAAATGGAGATGAAAGAGGAATAAATAATTGCATTTTATCTTATAAGGACTTCATTATGTTAGAAAATTATGAAGGAGAATTGGAGATTATTTAATGCTAGAACAACTAAAAGAAGATATACAACAATATGATGAAGCTATGGAGGACTTTTATAATCTAATACAAGAAGATATAGAAGGAGCTTATTCTTTAGCAATGGTATTTATGCAATTAGCTAATAGGTGGTCTGAAATACAGTTAAATGCAAATAAGTATTGTACCCAACTAGGAGTAACAAGAACAGCGTTCAAAGATTATGCTTATGAAAAATATAGACTATCTTCAAAATGTCATGAATTTTGTAGGGTAGTTTGGAGACAAGGTAAGGAAGAATACAAAAATAATTTTATTAATGAATAGGAGAGATAAAAGATATGAAAATAACAAGTGTAAATGTAAGAAAAGTAGAAAAAGAAGGATCACGTTTAAAAGGAGTAGCATCTGTATTACTAGATGATAGTTTTGCAGTTCATGATATTCGTGTTATAGAAGGGGATAATGGATTGTTTATTGCAATGCCAAGCAGAAAAACTAAAACAGGTGGATATAGAGATATAGTTCATCCAATTAATCCTGAAGTAAGGGCGATGTTTGAAGAAATTATCATCGGAGAATATAACATAAATGAGTAAAGAAGAATTCTGTATAATGCCCAATAATCCAAAATATAGCACTAAAAGAACATCAGTATATTGTCATAGACACGAAATATTTTTTGGAGTTAGGAATAGACAAAAAAGCATTGATGATGGCTTGATAGTATTTCTAACTCCAAAAATGCACAATATGAGCAATAAAGGAGTTCATTTTAACAAAGTATTTGATTTATATTTAAAAAGAATTGCAGAGGTGGCTTGGATAGAGTATTACGACAAAACAAAAGAAGATTTTATAAAAAAATATGGAAAAAATTATATTTAGGAGGATTAAATGGCAGGCAAAGTAAAAGAAATGATTGAAGAGATTTTAAAATCATTATTATTTGAGTTAGGAAAAGATAAAGTTCAGATGTTTGATTGCTATGATATAGCAGGAGATTATAAAGTGACATTGTTTTCTAATGAAAAAATCGATGTTCTTTATGCTCCTAGTTATAATTATGTTGAAATAGTAGGACTACATGAAAAAGATTTTAATTACTTTTTTAGTAAATATGGATATTAAAAGGAGGAAAACAATGTTTAGAAAAGAAGAAAGAAAACAAAAGGAATATAAAGGAACTACAATATTCCTTACAAGATACGAAGATAAAACAGTAGAAGACTATTTAGCAATAATAGTAAGTTGTGTTGAGGCTTACGTAAAACAAAAAGGTGTTACGCCTGAAAAGTTGAAATTAGGGTATAACAATTACAACAGAATATTAGAACACAATAAAAGCTTAATTGAGAAAAAAGGAGACAAATATTACACATTTGGAGTTGAGATAGAAGTATGAAAAAAGTAGTAATAGCTTTAACAATAGTAATTACATCTATAGCACTAATAATCTTGCTTTCAATAATACTAGACAAGCTAAACAAAGAAAGATGTTACAATTTGCCTTTGAATACATTTTATGAAGATGAAAGCTGTTTGAAATACGTGGAGACACTAAATGAATGATCATGATAAAGCTTTAGCTTACTTATTAAAAAATGAAATTGATTTTAAACACTTAAAAAAATATGGATTTATCAAATCGTGGGATGGTTTTTATGTAATAGTAGATACAAATAATTTTATCGAAATATCAATTAACCCAGTTAGCAGAATTATTAAATTTGAAGAAAATAATTTTGTATTAAAAAGGATGGTTTGTGATGGATTAGTTGATAGGTTAGATCAAATGACAATTTTTGATTATAAAGGAGTGAAAGAATGAAAATAAATAGTGAAAAATTATTTGAATTTGTCAATACTCTAGGAACTGATGAAAGAGTTAAATTTAAAGTATATTATGATGACATTTTTACAGGGATAGAAGTATTTTGGGACGGGAAAAACTTTATTTGGAAAAGTGGAAAATTTTGCTCAGGAATGTTCTTTGATCCATTATGTAGTTTTGAAAAAATAATAGAAGAAAAACCAAAGAAGATAGAAGAAATAACAAAAAAAACTTTTTCGGTTGAAAGCCCAACTACAAAAATACTATCAGAAAATATACTTTCATACATTAACTACAATTGTATTGATAAAATTAACGAATTAATAAAAGCGACGAATTATCTATTAGAAAAGAGTGATAAAGATGAGTAAAGAAGAAATTTACAAATTTTATAATGGAAAAGATAATATATTAAATGTTTCATTAAAAGATTTAAAAAAGGGCATTTTTTCTGATTGTGATACAGAATTTCAATTAGGTCTATATAATGCAATTAAAGACTTACAGCAACAACTTAAACAAAAAGACAAAGCTATTGATGAGTGTATTGAATTGTTAAAAGATTATAAAACATATGCTACAATGCGAAATGACATTACAGTAAACAAAGCAAAAGGTGATAAAAAATGAGTAAAAGAAAATTTGATTATATGGAGTTTAACTATGATAATCTCTTTGCTTATGTATTTGACGCAGATATTTATTCTAGGGAACAAGCTATAGAAATATATTTTGATGAAATGTGCTGTGAAAAAGATGAAAAAGAGAGTATCCAAGTAGAAGAAGAATATGTAAAATGGAAACCTAACTTATCAAAAGAAGACTTATGGTGTTTTGATTTAACAGAAAGACAAGGCATGTATATAACTTGTGATAAAAACGATAAAAGAGCATTTAAGTGTTGGAAGGTGTTTATATGAAAAGTGCAAAAGAGATGTTTGAAGAGTTAGATTATCATTTAATTCTAAAAAACAGCTATGTTATTGTATATGAAAAGAATACTGATTATTCACTTATTACATTAAGATTTTTGACGAAAGATAAGCAGTTTATAAAAGAAGATGAGTTAGGACTTGCAAAATTCATAAGTTTAGAAGAGTTAAAAGCCATAGTCAAGCAAGCAGAAGAATTGAGGTGGATAGATGAAAAATCTAAATGAAGAAGATTTACAGTTTTTAAAGGAGTTAGCACACAAAAGAAAAACACAAGAAAAAGACAGATGTGCTGACCCTGTTTATTGGATGATACAAGATGAGAAAAATGTATTTACTGATGATGGAGAGTATACTGTATTCTTTGACGATGATGGTAATGGAGAAATATATAATACTTATAATAATTGTGGCAAAGAGCAATTAAATGAATTAAAGGAATATATGATTGATAATTGTGATATTACTTATGACGAAGTTGAGGAAATAAAAGGAATACATGATAATAATAGTTTATTTAATTTTATTGAATGGCATGATATAGATATAAATAGTAGAAGATTCACAAGAGAATACTTTATATCATATTCATCAGGTCCATTTCTTACAAAAAAGGCTGCAAAACAACATTTAAAAGATAACTATTATCATTATTCCAAAAATGCAAGAACATACGGATTAGTTGGTTGGAGAAATCCTGAATTTGAAAGACTTATGGAAATAGTAGAGAAATTTGATGAAGGGGAGTTAATATGTTAACACTACCAATTAAAAAGAAATGGTTCGATATGATACTTTCTGGAGAAAAAAAGAAGAATATCGAGAGATAAAGCCTTATTGGACTAACCGATTTGATAATGAAGTTTTATTGTTTAATCATGAGCTGACTGAAAGAGAAATGGAATATCTATATATAAAAGAGGAATATATGTGTACTACTGTTCTTTTTAAAAATGGATATAACACAAATAGTCCTAAAATAAAATGCAAGGTAAAGATATTTGTAGGAATTGGTAAAGAAAAATGGGGAGCAGAACCAGGTAAATTGTATTATGTGTTAAAAATATTAAGTGTGGAGGAGGTAACAGATGTTAAAGATTAATGAAGAAGTTATATGTAAATTATTAGTTCTACTATCAGCACAATATGAAGAAGTTAATAGAATGGTTTTAAATAAGGAAGAAATTAATGTTTTAACTATTCCGAAAGTCCAAGGAACACCACTTCTTAATTTGATAACAAAGTTATCTTATTTAGAAAAAGGAATTAAAGATATCAATTGTATAAATGATTTAGTAGAGAAAGTAGAGGATAGCAATGAATGAAGAATTTAAAATAACTATGCCTTTGATAACAGAAACAGAATTAACAAAAATAGATAATAACTTGCATGAAATAGTTAATGAGTTTATAAAAATGACTATTAAAGATAAAGATATGTTTCTTTCACAGCATATTATAAAACGTCTTGAAGAAGAAAATAAAGACTTACAAAAACGATTAGAACAAAAGAATTTAATCGTTGAGAAAGTTAGAAATATTATTGAAAAATTGGAAGAATTGCAATGCACAGATGGTTTTAAGTGTCCATATTTTGATTATTCTCATAAAGAAGAAATACTAAATATTTTAAAAGAAGGAAGTGATAAGTAATGAATTATACAGATAGTGATATTCAAGCAATAGTAGAAACTGTCGTAAGAATAAAAAACAAAGAATTACAGAATATACTTGATGAGTTAGAAAAATGGTTAGAAAGCAACATAAACGAGTTATCTAACATCATTTGTGAAGATAATATGAATCGTATATCGACAATTTATGAGGAAACAAAAAAAGAGGTATATCAAAAGGTATTAGAAAAATTAAATAAATTAAAAGGAGATGAAGAATAATGGATTTATGGATAAGAAGTCAAGATAAAAAAGAATTAATACCAATAAAAGAAAAATTAAAAGTATATGAAGGCGATTTAATCCAAACAAGTATTGATACTTATCAAGTTGAACGACACTATAATATTATTCATAACACGGACTTTTTAGGGGAATATAAATCCAAAGAAAGGGCATTAGAAGTATTAGATGAGATACAAAAAGTGATTAAGTGGTTACAAATAGATATGAAAGATGTTACTATAGGAGAAGTCAACTCTTTAAAAGGAAAATTTGAAGATTATGTTTATGAAATGCCAAAGGAATAAAGTTAATATTGTCCACATAAAAATAAAAAATCAATGTGGAAGATAGGAGTGAGTATGAATTTAAAGGATTGTTTAGTACAATATTGTGATACTAGAGAAGAGATAAAAGAATTAGAAAAAAGAATTAATGACTTAGAAAAAGAAAATAGTGAGTTTAGTGTAGTACAAGCCTCAGCACTAGAATCGCCTTTTTTACTTGGAGAGGAAAGAATTTATCATACAGACTTTAGAAAATCAAGAAAGATCCAAGAATTAAAAGGCATTCTAAAGTATAGATATGATAGATTGCTAGATCAACAAATAAAAGTAGAAGAATTCATAGATAAGCTACCTACAAGCAGACTAAGACAAATATTTGAGTATAGATATATAGATAATAATACTTGGGTTAAAGTAGCTATGAGAATAGGGAATGGTGCAACATTTGAAAGCATAAAAAAAGAGCATAATAGATTTTTAGAAAAAAATTAAAATTTGTCCCAAATGTCCCGATTTGATATGTTAAATTAGTATTATGAAAATGTTTGAAGAGCCAAATCATTGGTTCTTCTCTTTTTTTGTGTGGTGAAAAAAATGAAGAAAAAAGAAACATATTGCAATTTAGATTACTTTATGAAACATAACTGTAAAGGTTGTAAGTTAGAAAGGTTGTGTAAAGAATGGGGTCGAAATCGGATTAAACGAGATAGCAATAATAATGATGTTAGTAATAGTGATAATAGTAGGAAAACAAAGGAGATGAAATTATGATGATAAAAGCAAAAGTAAAAGAAGATTTTAATGATATTAAAAATAATGGCAAAAGAAGAAAAAAAGATACATTCATAACAGTAGATAAGAACAGGTATGAAGAATTGTACTCGAGAGGAAAATTATGTGAAGGAAAAGAAGCAGTAGAAAAGAAATCAAAAGGTAGTGATTAGAGATGGCAAAGAGTAAAGTTGAATATTGGCTAACCGACGATGGATTGACTTTGCTCAAAGGATGGGCTAGAGATGGTCTTACTGATGAAGATATAGCCAATAATATTGGTATTGTTCAATCTACTTTATATGAGTGGAAGAAAAAATATTCGGATATTTCGGAGTCCTTAAAAAAATATAAAGAAATACCCGATTATAAAGTTGAAAATGCTTTATATAAACGAGCTAGTGGTTTTGAACATACCTATAGGAGTCAAAAAGTTACCAAAAATGGTGATGTTGTTGATTATAAAGTCACAGTCTATTATCCGCCAGATCCTACATCAATTATTTTTTGGCTAAAAAATAGACAATCAAAAAAATGGAGAGATAAGGTAGAAATGACAAGTGATGATGAGAAGATGAAAGAAATTAATAAAAATATCTCTAATATCGCTAGCATGATTAACAATCCACAAAAGAATAGGAACGAAGAAAATGTTCAATGAATTAGCTCCATTTTGTGAAAAACAGTCTAATTATATAAACAAATGTCAAGAAAGTTGGCTGAATGTTGCAGAAGGTGGAAAACGTGGAGCAAAGAATGTTACTAATGGTTTAGCATTTTGTATAGCATTAGAGAATCATCTTGATAAACTTCATTTAGTCGGTGGTTATGACAGTGCAAGTGCAAGGCTTAATATAATTGATTGTGATGGATATGGAATATCTAACTATTTCTCAGGAAGATGCAGAGAAGGTAAATATAAAAACAGGGATTGTTTATATGTCAATACTGCCGATGGTAAAGAAAAAGTTCTATTAATTGTTGGTGGTGGCAAGGCTAACTCATATAAATCTATCAAAGGTAACACTTATGGAATGGCATATATAACAGAAGCTAATGAATGTGATAAGTTTTTTTT
>CAJUJA010000011.1:10999-21565 GCA_910586635.1 uncultured Bacilli bacterium
GTGCTCTTCCGATCTTTTCTAGTAGCAATAGAAAGATATTTCACGATTTAAATCCAAAGGCACCTAACCATTGGTATTATACTGAATATTTAGAGTTTCATGAAAAGCAACAATGTAAGATACTAAATTATGGTTATAATTATTGTCATTTCAATATCTTTGATAATTTAAGCATAGATGATAACAAATTAAGAAAGATATTATTGTCTTATGATAAAGGTTCTATTTGGTATAAAAGAGATATTAAAGGAGATAGAATTGCTAGTGCGGGCATCTTCTTCCCTGAGATAGCAAACAACAAAGCCAGATATTTAGTAGATAAATGTGATGTCAGTGGGATAATAACTACTGGTGTTGACTTCGGAAAAAATGGTTCTGATCATGCCTTTTGTTCCCAAAAAATAGCAAGGGATTTTAGTAGGGTATGTGTCTTAAGAAGCGACAAAAAAAATTGTAGTCCAGATAGTGAAGAAGTAGTAGATACTTTAGGAATAGGACAGGTACTAGCTAAATTAGAAATAGGCTTTATAAAACATGTTAAATATGTTGTTAAAAAATGGGGAATGATTAGCTATATTTTTTGCGATAGTGCTGAACCTGAATTGATTGAGTTCCTACGAAAAGCACTAAGAAAAAATGGATATAACATCCCAATAATAAATAGTCTAAAAATAAAAATACCTTCAAGGATACATCTTTGGGGTATTTTATTTATGCAAGATAGAATCTCTTTTGTTAAAGGAGAAACAGAGGAAATTATTAAGGGATTTCAAGATGTTGTAAAAGATGAAGACGAAGAGGATGACATATATCTTGATGATGGCACAAGCGATATCGATATTTTAGATTCCAACAATTATGGTATTGAAAAATGGTATGCACAGTTGTTGAGAATAGGAGGTAATTAGATGAATTATGTATATGAATATCTAAAAAAACAGGGCTATAACATAAATACTGAGTATTACAATAAGATTAATAGTTGGATTGATATTTGGAAAGGTGAAGCACCATGGCTAAAAGTTCAAACTATTGATGGTGATAATTACCCTATGTACTCTCTTAACATCGCTAAAAGATCGTGTGAGGACTTAGCTAGTATGCTTACAAGTGAAAACTATGATATAAAAGCAACAAAAAACGATGAATTATTGCAACAAACGATAAAAGATACCAATTTTCTAGAACAATTACCAGAAAACATCGAAAAAATAGGGTATACTGGAACAATTGGAACAGTAGTTAGAATTAAAAATGCAAAGGTAATTGGAAAAGGAGAAAATGCTAAATTAGTAAGGTCACAAGATACTAAAACGAAGGTCATAAATCTACTAGCAAACCAAATAATACCATTAAAAACAGAAAATAACAACTTCATAGATGTAGCATTCATAAGCGAGCAAACACAAGATATAAACAAAAAAAAAGTAAGATTAATATGTCTAGAAACACATATTTTAAAAGAAAAAGGTTATCAAATAAGTAATGTTTTTTTTGAAAAGGATACAGGTAACATAATAAAATTAGACAATGTATTAGAGACTTATAATACACTATCTTATCAGCCACTTTTTAGTATCGGAAAATTGTCTAAATTAAATCCGATTGAGAATAATATGGGTTTAGGGATTTCTATTTTTGGAGAAGCAATCGATCAATTACAAATATTGGATTTAACATATAATAATTTTGGTATGGATTTTAAATTAGGACAAAAAATATTATTAATTAATCAAAAACTTACTAAAGTTGAAAAATACGAAGATGTAGATAAGGATGGAAATATAGTTGTGAAAGAGCGAGTGATTTATCCACAAGAAATTCAAAAAAGATTGTTTACACCTATTGGCGATGAAATGATGCAAGATGGAACTCAAAAGCCATATGTTTATGAATATAACCCTGATTTAAGGGTAGGGGATAATGCTGATGGTGTTCAACATTCACTAGATTATTATTCATTCAAAATTGGGTATGGTACTAAGTATTATTCATTTTCTACCTCAAATGGGGTAACTGCTACTGAATATATTGGAAATAGGCAAGACTTAATTGCAAATGGAAACAAAAACAGAAAAAAAATAAAAAAGTACTTAACAGGAATATGTAAAGCTCTTTTATTAAGTGAAAAAATACTAGGTAATAGTTCTGTAGATGAAACACAAATAATAGAAATACCAGATGTAGATAACTTTTTAGAAGATGATGGAACCGTATTAGAAAGAGCACAATCAGAAGTAGCCGCAGGACTTATGAGTATATATACATACTTAACTAAGCACAAAGGTATGACGGAGCAAGAGGCAAAACAAGAAATTGAATTAATTAATAATGAAAATATGCCTATTACCGAGGTTAGAGAAGAATGATAACCCCTAATAAAATGTCACAATTAAGCAATAGCGAAGTTATTAATTCATTATATACAGAATTAAATAATGAATTAACAAAAAGTGTCATAAGTAAATTAAAAAAACATGAAAATTTAATAGAATATTCTCGAATTGATATAAAGAAAGTCATTAATGTAGAAAAAAACAAGATATTAAAAGAATCTTTAAAGAAAACGAGAAATCTATATAGAAAAACAAGAAAACAGATTAAGAATGTCTATGAAGAATTGAGTGATGCTTTAAATGACAATAGAGGAAATAATAAGTAAGGCGGAAGAAGAAAGCAATAAAAAACTTATCAATCTAACAAAAACGATAGCATATGCTACACAACAAACCTATGTTAAAGCAATGAATGATATTTATAAAGATGTTGGCACAGGAAAAGAAGATCATTTTACTGCATATAAAAAGGTTGTTGATCAATTAACAAAAAATGGTGTTACTTTAATAGCTAAGGATGGGAGGAAAGAAAAACTAGAAGTAGTAGTTAGAAGAGGTTTATTTGGAAGTCTTCATCAAACAGCTAATGAAATAGCAAAAAAAGTAGGAGAAGACATTGACTATAATTGTGTAGTTATCGGTCATTCGTCTACTTGTAGACCATCTCACAACGTAATAGATGACGTAGTAATGAGTAAAAAAGAGTTTGAAAAATATGAATATCTAACAGAGGAGTACGGCTGTAATCATGTTGTTAATTATGACTGGAGAGAAGAATTTGAGGGTGTAGATGATAGAATGGATTATGGTAACGAGCATATAACTGATGAAGAGTGTGAGAGAAATTACAAAATACAACAAGGAGCTAGATACTATGAAAGAGTAGCAAGGGCAAAGAAGAATGTTATCGAAAGAGGAGATACTTCTAATAAAGCTAAACAAGAATTGCGAAATGCACAATCTAAGTATAGAATATATTGTAATAAGAACGGATTAAAAGTTGATTATAAAAGAACCTGGAAGTCTGGATATACTAAAAGTATAAACTATGCTATTTCTAGTAGATTAAACAATATTCATGTCAATAGTAAATTATCAAGTCAAGACCAACAAAAAATAATTGATAAATATTTAACAGAAGAAAATATAAAATATATAACAGATAAAAATAAGTACATATCTTATGACTCGAATATTAATAAAATAATAATTAATATAGATAATTTGAAGTCTATTATTGATAACTATGATAGTTATAAAATGTTTATACATGAAGTAACTCATATGTTGGACGAAAGAACAAAGTTTACTAAAAATAATTATGATGTTATTATGACTTATATAGATAATGCTAATAAATATATCATGAAAAATAAGAACAAATATATAGAAATGTTTAATAAAGATAAGTATAATTTAAATATGGACTTAAGTACTATATTTGCCTCTATAACAAAAACTAAAATAAGTGGTAGTTATGCTCATCCTGTTTCATATTGGAATAGTAAATATACACAGAGCTATGAAATAGTGGCAAGTTTAGCAAATATAAAGATTGCTAATGATATAGAAGCATTAAAAATAATTAATGAAATACCACAAATTAAAATTTTATATAAGAAAGTGAGTGATTGGGTTGACTCCGATTTTTAGCGATGAAAAAGGTAAAGAACTAAGAGAAAAATATGTAAACTTATTCAATGTTAATCCGTACATATATATGTTTTCTGAAACAAGGGATGAATGCTATCAAAGAATAGAAAAAAACATAAAAATAGGGGAAGAATATAAAAAATGTTTTAATAAGGAACCTTACATTGATATAGAAAATGAAGCAATAGAAACAGCTTTAGAACGAATAAAAATAGAAATAGAGGAATATAAAAACCTACATTGATATATGTAAAACACTACTTTATAGGTAGTGTACTAATGATATATAGAATACCAGAATAATCTAGCAGTACGAACTGGTTGCTAGTGTATATCGTTAGCACAGTGCTTATAAATAGCACCAGATCGATAGTAATATCGGTCTTTTTTGTGTGGCATAGCAACGATAGGACTAGCAACTTTCTTGAAATTGGGGCTGAGTGCACAGCGATAACAAAACGTAAGGAGGAATAGAAAGATGAATAGAAAGAAAGTAGAAAATTTACTAACATCTGTAGAAGATGAAACAGTAAGAAAGAGTATTGTTGATGGTGTTATGGGCCTTTATGGAGATTCAATAGAGGCTAAAGATACTAAAATTGCAACTTTAGAAAATGATATCAAAGTAAAGGAATCATTGATAGATGATTTAAACACCAAAATTAAAGAAGCTGACAAGGTCGACATTGAGGCTATTAAAAAGGAACAATACGATTTAGGCAAAGCAGATGGCAGTAAAGAAGTTGAAGCTTTCAAACAAAATAGTGCTTTAGAAAAAGTACTAAGTAGCTATAAGGCTAAAGATAATGATGTTTTATCTAAAATGATTGATAATTCTAAATTAGAATTTGAAGTAAAAGAAGATGGAACATACGAAATTAAAGGGTTAGAAGAACAAATACAAAACTTAAAAGAGAATAAGTCGTTTTTATTTGGAGATAAAGAAGAAAAAACAATTGATTTAGGAGTAGATCATAGTACTCAAGCTCCTACAAATGATTTTGCTTTTAATTTTACTCCAATACACCCAAAGGAAAAATAAGAAAGAGAGATGATTTTAAATGGCAACAGTAAATTATGCCGAAAGTTATTCAAGAGCATTAAGCCAAGAATTCCCTTATGTGCTAAACTTTGGAAAGTTATACACAACACCAAATAACAGTACATATAAGGTAGTAGATTCTAAAACAATAAAAATTCCAGTTGTAACTACAAGTGGTAGAACTGATGGTAGTAGAGATAACATCACAGGTTTCAAAAGAAATGTAGACAACGATTGGGAAACAAAAGATTTAACTAATCATAGAGAATGGGATACATTATTACATCCACAAGATGTAAACCAATCAAATATGGTATTAACTATTCAAAATGCTACAAAAGTAATGAACGAAACTCAAAAATTTCCAGAAATGGATGCTTATTGTGTTTCGAAAATACATACTGATGCAGTAGCAGAAGGAGTAGAAGACGATACTACTGTATTAACAGTAGAAAACATTTTATCTGTTTTTGACCAATATATGGAGAAAATGGATGAGGCAAGGGTTCCTCAAACAGGAAGAATTTTATATGTAACTCCTGCAATTAATACATTAATTAAAAATGCCAAGGATATAGTAAAGACAATTAATGTGAGCGGAAGTGCTACAGCACTAAACAGAACAATTTCAAGAATTGATGAAGTCGAAATTGTAAAAGTTCCAAGCGAGCTAATGAAAACAGTTTATGATTTTTCAAATGGTTGGAAACCAGGAACAACTGCAAAACAAATTAATATGCTATTAATTCATCCTATTGCAGTATTTACTCCTGTAAGTTATTCATTTGCTAGTATGGAAGAACCATCTGCTCATTCAAAAGGTAAATATTTATACTATGAAGAGTCTTTTGAAGATGTATTTATTATGAATAGTAAGAAAAATGCAATTAAATTCAATATTTCTGAATAGGAGGTTTTAAAATGATAGCAATAAAAGGAAATAGAGAGGAAAAAATTCTAGATATTAATAAAGATGATTATTTAGAAATGGGTTATACAATTTATGACGATAAATTAAAGGTTATAGCTACTCCTGAAAAAGAAAATGAAGAACTTGCAACTGCAAGAGCCAAAATCAAAGAATTAGAGGATGCAATAATCGAGAAAGATGCTAAAATCAAAGAATTAGAGGATGCAGTAGCTAAAAACAATAAAGGCAAAGATAAGAACAAAACAACAGATAAGAGCGAATAGAAAGGAGAGGTTAGATATGATAAATTATGCAGATTATAAGTTCTATAGTGAAACTTACAAAGGTAATTTATCCGAAAACCTCTTCAACTCTTTAATAATAAAAGCAAGCAGAGAAATTGATAAAAATGTAAATTGTGATCTAACACAAAAGGTAATTGATAATCTGTCGGAGATAGAACAATATAAATTAAAATATACAACTTGTGAGCTATGTGATTTCATTAATTCAAGCGGAGGTAATACTTCAAATGGAAATGCTAATTCAATTTCAATTGATGGTGTTACTATAAATAAAAGTAAAAAATCTGTTGAAGAACTTGCTAGAGATAAAGCTAATATACTAAATAATCTTCCTATAAGACTAACGAGGTATCTATAATGGATAAAGATTTATTACAAGATATAACTATATATCATAAAGAAGATAATAAGTATGTTAGATATCCAGAAGTAGCAAGTGTAAGAAATACCTCTATTAGAAATAGGAATAATACAGGTACAAATGATACTGATACAGTTCTTATCCGTATTTTTGATACAAAAGGATATAATGATACTTGGAAGTGTCAAAAAGGAGATACAATAGTACTTATGGATGTTTCTGATGAGACAATAGACGCACCATTAACAGAATTGAGAAATAAATATGGCAAAGAATATGTTTGTCAAGTTAATAGCATTGATATTTTTGATTTTAGTGATGAAAATATTATTGAACTTAATCATATTAAAATAGGAGCTAAATAATGGTTAAAAAAACTTTTATTTCATTTCCACAAGGAGACATCTTTGTTAGCAAAAGTGGGACAGCTCGTATCATAAAAAATAAGAGTTATGAGAATAAGTTTAATAATAATTTAAATAAGCTACAAGTTTATGTAGATAACAAAGTTATACAAGAGTTACAACAATATGTGACTAAGGATACAGGAGCTCAAGAATTGTCAATTAGGCTAAATACTGATTGTGGTAGTGGAATTGTTCGTATAGGTGTTCCTTATGCTAGACATCAAGCTTATATAATCAAAAGAAAAACTTCTAATGTAGGAAAAAGAGGAAAATATCCTTTTGAACGTATGAAAGCCGATAAAAATCAGTCAATATTACAACAGGTAGCAGCTTATTCTAGGAGGTTAAATAAATAATGGATACTAAAATCAATGAGTGGCTACAAACATATAAGCCAATTTTTGAAATAGCTAAAACAGAAGAAATACACCCTGAAAGAGTTAGTGAAAACGTAAAAAATCTTGCTCTACAAAGGACAGGGTTTGAAAATTTGCCTATGAAGTATATTATTGATAGAGGCTGGTACAGACAATATCAATATATGCTTTTGTTGAAGAGTGAAAGTGAAACAGATAACCAAAAATCAGTTAATTTAGATTGGTTAGATGAATTTTCTGATTGGTTTGTAAGACAAAAAGAGAAAAACAATCTACCAGTTCTAGATGATAATAAAAAAGTGACAGATGTTAGTTGTGCTAATGCTTTAACATATGAAGAAAATGAAGATGGCTCGATTAGCGTTTATGCACTACAAATATATTTTAATGTAAGAAAGACTGAATAAAAGTCTTTTTTTATTATGTTAAGGAGGGAAAAATATGAATGATACAGTAGTATTAAAAGATATAATGTCTTACGACGAGGCACATTATTTTGGTATTGGAAATAAAATTGTTTTAGGTGGGGTTATTACAGATATGTCAGAAAATGCAAATCCTACCGAAAAAGAAAAACAGTATATTCATGAAAAGTCAAAAAGAACTACAGTTACAGGTTATAACAACGAATTTCCAATAACCATGGACATGGTTAAAGGCGATGAAGTATATGATGACTTTTATAATCTATTCTACGAAAGAAAAGTTGGTAACGATTTATCAAGGGATCATTATATAGTAAATCTTTGGGAGCCTATAGTAGACAAAGAGAATGAATACAAGTGTCGAAAAATAACTCAAACAGTACAAATTACAGAGGCTACAAATGTCGCTGGTGAACAAAAAACTATGAGTGGAAGCCTTAAAGGTGGAGATTTTGTTTATGGGTCTTTTAACATAAACACTAAAACATTTGCAGAAGATGCATAATTAGATAATTAAAAATAAGAGTAAATAATAGAATGAGGTAAGGAAAATGGAAAATAATATAATGAAATTAGGATATAGAGAAACTGAAAAGAAAATAGAAGTAGAGATATTTGGGTTAAGATTTAAAATAAATGAAGAAGCAATAGAGAATAAGAATATAAATGATATAAATAGAAACGATGAAGATGTAGTAATTAATGAAATAGATAATATATTAGGAGAAAATGCAGTAAATAAGATAAATGATAAAAGAAATAAAGACGGTTATGATAATATGAATTTAAGAATACAATTAGCAGTTTTAGGTTGTATCTATGAAGCGTATATAAATGCCACAGCAGAGAAAATAGCTAATAAAACAGTAAATTCATTACAAAAAAGTTATGATCGTGTTAATAATATAGGAAATAGGGAACAAAGAAGAAATTATAATAGAAATAGAAATAATAGATATAGGAGATATTAAATGAAGGGAATGTATAGTAAATTACCTCGTTCTGTTATAATAAAAAATGAGAGAGTTACTATAAATACAGATTTTCGTATATTTATCGATTTTGAACAAGAAATGCAGGGTACAGACAAACGAAAGGCAGTAAATAAGGCTTTAAGCAGGTTTTACCCTGCTTTTTTTAATATATGTAAAAATAATTTACTAGAAGAAGCAGTAGACAAATTTTTGTGGTTTTATAAATGTGGAAAACAAGATAATGTGAAAAAATCTAATAAAAAGGGCAAAAAAAATAGTCAAGTTTACTCATATAGCTATGATGATTTGTACATTTGGGGAACTTTTAATCAATATTTTAAAAATGAAAAAAGTTTGCCTATTGATTTAACTAAAGATTACATTCATTGGTGGAAATTTAGGGCTATGTGGCTGACAATACCTGAAAAAGCAGTTTATAGCAAAATAAAGAGTTATAGAGCTTACGCAGGGGAGGATAAAGATATGTTAGAACTTAAAGAGACATATAAGTTGCCACCAACAAAAGAAGAGATTGAAGATAGTATAAGAAGAGATAAAATATACGAAATATTAAAATAACTCTCTTGAAGAAAGAGAGGTATAAATATGTTAGCGGGAAGTTTGTCATATGATACAAAGTTAGATATAAGTGGATTTCAGAAAGGCATTAACTCAATTATGAATAGTGCCAAAAATGGAGGCTCTAGTATAAAAAGTATAGTAGCAGGTTTAGGTATTACTAAAATTATAACTACAGCCATGAATACTATAAAAGGTTCTATAGATGGTGCCATTTCACGTGTTGATACATTAAACAATTTCCCTAAGGTTATGAAAACGTTAGGGTATTCTATAGAAGATGCAGATAAATCTATAAAGAAATTATCTGATGGTATAGATGGATTGCCCACTTCACTTGATGAAATAGTTTCAAATACACAAAGTTTAACAGCTAGTTTAGGGGATTTAGAAAAAGGAACAGATTCAGCTATCGCTTTAAACAATATGTTTTTGGCATCAGGAAAGGGAACAGAGGAAGCAAAAAGGGCATTAACACAATATAATCAGATATTAGCGAAAGGAAAAGTTGATCAGCAGGCGTGGAATACATTAGTCGAAGTTGCTCCAGGGCAAATGGACCAATTAGCTAAATCTATGTTAGGTGCAAATGCAAATCAAAAAGATTTATATGAATCTCTACAAAATGGCAGTATTTCAGTTGAAGAGTTAAATAATGAGATTATCAGATTAAATCAGGAGGCTGGAGACAATTTTTCATCATTTGCTGAACAAGCAAAATCCGCAACAGGAGGTATAGCAACATCTATTTCGAATATAAAAACGGCTATAATTAAGGGTTTAGGTAATGTAATTGACACAATAAATGAAATGCTTCAAAGTGAAGGATTACCGACTATACAAGAAATGTTGGATAAATTGAAACAAGCAATAAATGATTCCTTCACAAAAATAAATGACATTATCAAAAACTTAAATTTATCAGAATTAATAAGTAAATTAAAAGAATTAGCTCCGACGATAGGTTTGGTAGGAGTTGCATTATCATCAGGAATAGATTTTAGTTCTTTGTTAAACGCAGGAAGTGGAATAAAACTATTTTCCGCAAACTTTGCAAATAGTTTAGAAAAAACCAGAAAAAATGTATCTGATTTTTATATAACAACAGCGGACAAATTTGATAAGATGTCTGATGCTTTTGGTAAAAGCGATACTAAGATATCATCAATTTTAGGGAATTTTTCAAAAAAGATAAGT
>CAJUJA010000011.1:21575-28408 GCA_910586635.1 uncultured Bacilli bacterium
TACACGACGCTCTTCCGATCTAAAAGATAAGTGATTTAGCTTTGGAAACATCTGTAAGCCTTGATGATGCGGGTAGTAAAATAACTTCTAAAATCGGCAATATAGTTTCCCAAATTGGAAGCATAGGAGGAAAACTAACAAAGGGAATAAAAATAGCAACATTTGCTGGTATTATAATGACAGGATTAGGATTACTACAAAGTAATTTTGGAGAGCAAATTAACATTATTATTCAAACTGCTATTATAAATGGACCAAAAATTATACAAGGTTTGATTGCAGGTATATTAACTCAACTACCAACTTTGATTGAACAGGGCAAAAATTTAATTATGAGTTTGCTAGATGTTTTAATAGCAAATTTGCCGACTATAATTGAGGGTGGTTTGCAAATAATTTTAGCATTAGTAACAGGGATTGCCCAAGCACTTCCACAGTTAATACCAAAAATTGTAGAAGTATTATTGTTAATTGTTACATCATTATTAGAAAATATAGATCTAATAATTGAGGCAGGGATACAGTTGATTTTAGGTTTAACATTAGGGTTAATAAATGCACTTCCGCAGTTGATAGAAAAGATACCAGAGATTATAACAAAATTAGTAGTAGCATTAACAAGTCCTGAAATGTTAATACAATTAGTGGCAGCAGCAATACAACTTATTTTAGCTTTAGCAGGAGGTTTAATACAGGCTATTCCACAACTTTTGATTATGGTGCCAAAAATAATTTCCAGTTTAAATAAAACATTTTTAGAAAAAATAAAAAATACCGACTGGAAAAAGTTAGGTAAAAATATTCTAGATGGTATTTTAAAAGGAATACTAAACGTTGGTAGTTCAGTAAAAAAGGCGGCTAAAAAATTAGTTGAATGTATAAAAGATAATGTTAAATCATTCTTTGGGATTCATTCTCCGTCTAAATTAATGGAGAACGAAGTTGGTAAATACATTCCACCAGGCATTGCAGTTGGTATCGAGGCTAATACAAAGTCAGCACTAAATGCAATTGATTATATGAATGATGAAATATTAAAAAAAGTGGATAGTGCAGTTGCTCTTGAAACAGGTAATATCAATGCAAAAGCTAGTTTAAATAGTAATTATATGTATAATTCAGTAATTCAAATTAACGCTAAATTCGATGGAGACGTAGATATGGATAGCTCAAAGGTAGGTCGAATAATAGCACCAGAAGTTACCAAAACTATTAAAATTGGGGGTTTAAGATGATAAAGTTAAAGTATTCAACAACTTATTTAAATATTTTGAATGGATATGAGATAACAAAGTCAAGCCAACAAGTACAGTTTAACGACTTATCCTGTGAATTTACTAATCATAATATGAATGATCTTCCCGAAAAGTATCAAGAGGCAAAAATAGTAGATATTGATAGCATTGGGATAGAAAAAGTTATTTATACAGGATACGTAAACAATATTGTTTTTGATGAAATGAGAGAGAAAGACGTTGAAGTGATAATTAACATTAGTTTGCTCTCGCCTATGGCTATGGCAACTTTGAGAACAGCAACTGCTGTAGGAACTTATCGATTACTTGATTTGATACGAGATATAATTTTAACACCTCTTATAGATGATGGCTTTTTTATACAAGAAATTGATATAACAGACAGGACTATTACAACTAACTTTATTTGTGAAACTATAGAATATTGCATGAATAATTTATCAAATAAATTTAATTTTTGGTGGTTTATAGATGAAAACAAAAAAATTTATATTAGAGATATTCAAAAAATGTTCAAACAAAAACCAACATATACTTATGATGATAGCAATTTAATACCTGGTTTAGAAAGCATAAAACCGATCGTATCTAGTGATGATTATGCGAACGTTATCAATTTTAAAAATGTTAGGATATATGAATTTTCTAGGTTAACCTTTAGTAATGAAAGTACATTAGAAAATCATAACCCATTAATTAACAAACAAATCGCTAATTTGAAAAAAGGGGATGTTATAACATTTAATCATCCAGTTGACATAAATAAAAAGAACATAATCAAATCAGCTGAAAGCATGGGAATATATGGTGTTAGAACAGCTTTATACATTTTAGGAAAATATATAGACAACACAACCTTTGAAACTTATATTCGGATCAATTTTGACAGTGATGAACTTGAAATTTCAGAAAATATTGGATTTGAGGGAAACACTGATTCCAAGGAAGAATTTTTATTAATTAAAGATTCTTTTTTTAGTAATTTGGTAACAGGTTTCAAATATAATAACGAATCAAGGGTTGTTAAATCTATTACTAAAATACAATCTGATAGCATTTTGGTGTGGAATGTCAATAAATTTTTTAACGATAAAGCTATAACAGATAAAAAAGGAAAAATTAGTAATACAGGGATTATCGAAAAAACAATTAATATGCACGAGTCGTGGAAGACCATTCAAGAATTGAGGGAAATCGGTGTTTCTTATATGGAAAAAAATAGCCTTGAAAAAGATGGAACTATAGAAGTTAAATTAGATAGATCAAATAATGTGAAAATAGGTAATACAATATATATTGATAAAATGTCAATCAAAAATACTTATGTTATTACTCAAATTAGAGAGAATTATAGGAATGAGAATGATGATGATTTTATATTAACCTGCAAGAACGCTAATATGTTAGATAATTTTATAGATGTTTTCCGTGGTGAGGAAAAACAAAACTCATCAGATAAGGTATTTCAAACTTATGTTACTCATTACGTCGAAGAATCAGTTTCTGAGAAACATGAGGTGATTCAATAATGAAAATAAAAAACGAATATATAAAAATAAAACTAGAAAATAAAGAAATTAGTTTAAAAAACATGATATTTGATAAGTATTTAGAGTATTTTTTTCAGAGACAATATAACGAGGAAAAATTATATACTTATGATTCTATTGTTAACATGAGTCATTGTTTTATAAAATTTGATAATTTAGAAAAAGAAATAACTTCTAGTAATCTAGATGAAAACGGTGATTCTATTATAACTATCGATGATTTTGATATAGATATAATGGCTACAAATATATCAAATTTGTGGAGTGAAAATTCGACATCAACTATATATGATTATAATGTCAAAAAAGGTTTTTGGGATATAAAAAAAGAAGAAACCATTTATGATATTGATGATTACAGAGGTAAAAAAATATATTCATTAGCTTTTGGAATGAATGAAGTTTTCGCATGCCTTGATATGTCAAATTATAGTATTTACTTGAATGAAAGTGGGTTTAATATTTCCCGAAAGGATACCTTTTCTAGTGATGCTAAATGCTTAGGATATGCTTATCCTGTTCATTTGGCGGCAAAAGGAGATGCATATTATTATGTAGATGGAAGGGGAGAAAATTGGAGCTCTAAATATGCACAATTGTATTCTGTTGGTTTAGGAAAAGTTTTGGGGAAGATGGATGAAGAATATATTGTAGGAAAAGATATATTCATTAATGAGAAAAGTGATGTAAGTTTTTCTTTTAATTTTGAAACAGGTTTAGATGATAGTATATATACATCTAATACTTTGTATTGTGATGACGGATTGTTCCCACTTCCTTTTAACGTTAAGACTGAAATCTATTCTAGAAATGATTTATATTGCAGTGATGAATTACAGCCTAGCGATAGCAATTATAAATATATAATATATAAATATAGACTATGTTACTTAACTAGAGGATCGACGATAGAAAAATTAAACGAATTTTATACAATGAGTTTCGAAAATAACGCAAAAGGTCTATTTGAAGTAGTAACAAAATTAGAAAGAGGTTAACTCTTTTTTTGGTGTGTAAAGGAGATGATAAAATGCCAAAATTTAAATGGGAAAATGGTTCAAAAATAGCAGAAGCAAATGTTGAAATAAATGGAAAAATATATAATATAAATCCAGCACAATTTGAAGGTAAGACTCCGTTGAGTGCACAAAACTTAAATGCAATGCAAGATGAAATTTATAATGATATGTCAACTATAAAAGAGCTTTCAAACGAAAATATTGCAGAATACGAAGAAAATCAAGGATATCTAATAAATGAGCAAAATAAACAACTTTTCAATGGTATTATCCCGCGATACGAAAATTTATTAAATTACTCTAGCGAAGAGGTAGTTGTTGGCACTCACATGGGCAAACCTTTGTATCGTAGAATAATAACTGGAACTTGTAACAAAACATATGAAAGAACTGATATAAAAGGAATAGATAAAATTGTTAACTATTATGGTGTTTGTCGTGTATCAGGCCAAACGTATGAACAAAATGGAAATAGACTTTTTCCATATATCGGACAAAACGTTGTTTTTGCAATAAATAGCTATAACGATCAAAGAATCACTTTTTCTAGCAACTGGGATAACAATTGGTATGAATGCACTTTAGAATATACAAAAATAACTGATTAGAAAGGATAAAAAAATATGGACAATAAATTTGAAACAGAGGTCTTAACTCGGTTAGCAGTCATAGAAAGCAAACTTGATGGGTATAAAGAAATCAAAAAAATAACTTACTTAAACGAACAAAAATGTAATCAAAACATTGATGACATAAATGATTTAAAAAGCAGAGTAGATGAATTAGAAAAGAAACCGACAAAAAGATACGATAACATAGTTGCACAAATTATTTCGTTTGTTGTAAATGCGATTTTAATAGTTGTTGCAATTAAAATAGGGTTGAAATAAAGGAGAATGAAAATGAAAGAATTTCTAAAAAAAGATATAGTACAAAGAGTTACAAGAACATTTATTCAAGGTTTTTGTGCTAGTTTAGTAGTAACGCTTAATTCTACATCAAATTATGATGAAACGTTGCTAAAAAGTGCGTTAATTGGTGCTTTGGCAGGAGGATTATCAGCAGTTATGAATTTAATAGTAAATAAATTAGAAAATAAGGAGAGTGATTAAAAATGAAAAAAGGACAGACTAGCATCAGAGGAGGCATAGAAGACTTTCTATGCCCATTTACAGACATGTACATAACTCAAGGTTCAAATAGCAATTATTCGCATAAGGGGATAATGGCTAATGATGTTCGAGGTGCTAAAAGTGGCGTTAGATACGATTATTATGCACCATGTACTTGTAAGTGTTTAAGAACTTATCCATCAAGTGGACAAGTTATGTGGCAGTCGACTAAAAAGGTTAGATTTGCAAATGGACGAATTGATTATGCTACTTTTATGACTGTTCACGATAACACGATGGACGCAAGAGTAGGACAAGTAGTAAGACAAGGATCTAAGTTAGGAAATATGGGAACAAAAGGTAATGCAACAGGTGTTCATTGTCATATAGAAGTATCTCAAAGTGCTGATACTTCATGGACAAAAAATCAACATGGAATTTATCATTTTAATCATGAGTACGACTTAGACGATTGTTATTTTACAGATCAAACGAATATTATTGATGGAAAAGGTGGTAACTGGAGAACTACTGATAAAGTAAAAGTACAAAGTAGTGCAGAGAGCAAAAAAAACTATGTTAATTTACCTGGTAATATAGATACATGGAACTTTTATGATATTAATGTGGCCCCAGTAAAAAAGAATGCCAAAGGACAGTTAAAACCATCAAAATTTGGTGGATTAAGTTATTATGTTTATGAATATAGGGATCAAGGTACTACTGCAGTTATTAATACTGTTCAATTTGGTAAAGTAAAAATTTATATTAAGGATACACCTGCTACCATAACAGTTGGGAGTTATCAATATAGCAGTGGAAATCATTAAAAAAGCACTATCTTTTTTTGATAGTGCTTTTTTTGTGATTTTATACTTCGCCAAGCGTTTTTTCTTCTATAAAAAGCCCATAAATAATTTCTTTTATTCTTTCAGGCTTCATTTCTGGAAGTGGCTTATTCTTTAAAAATTCTTCTGCAAATACTTTTATTTCTTCTTTGCTTTGTTCTAAAATTTGCTCAAATTTGATTTTTCTGTTTTCATATAAGAATTTTGAAAACTCATATATAACATTCATAATTTCCATTTTAATCATAAAAAATTCCTCCTTTTTTGATAGGCTATATAATATAACAAAATTAAGATATTTGCAACAAAAACTTTTAGTTGACTTTTTGACTTTTGTAGTTATACTATTTTTTCGGAGGGAAAAGTATGTTATGTAATATTAAATGTGTAGATGAACAAAACTCAAAATGCTTTATTAGCGATTGTGAAAATCGAGTGGAGTATAAAGTTTGGCTTGAAATCGCTTGCTGTACAGCTAGTGTTTGTAGCAAACATTTAGAACAATTTGTAAATGATATGAATGCTGAATACGATGAGTTAAAAGAAATTTTAGAAGATGAGCAAAAATTAAAAGATAAAAAAGAGAAGTTTAATAACAAAAACAATTAATAAAATGGTAGAGTAAAAAGAAGATACTATGTTTTCGAGTGAACATAGTTTTTTTGTTATAAATTGGTTAATTGTTATTATCATAGATTAAGTTTTGCTTATCATATAGTAGTATAGAATATTTAAAACTACTGACAATAATAGTAGTAGAAGTTGGTAGAAAAAATAGGAAGTGATTTACTAAAATGTTAAAAAAAATTCTGGAATATCCAAAAAAAGTATGCTATTATTGTTTTAGAAATTTTAGTAAGGGACTGGGTTTTATGAAAGGAAAATATAGTATTTTAGATATTGCAGATTGTTTTTTAAGAATTGTAGATAGAGATTCTGGTAGTACAATAACTCCGCTAAAATTACAAAAAATACTTTATTATGCTCAAGGATATTATCTTGCTATGTATGATAAACCGTTGTTCAATGAAGATTTTCAGGCTTGGGC
>CAJUJA010000012.1:0-15652 GCA_910586635.1 uncultured Bacilli bacterium
CACACTCTTTCCCTACACGACGCTCTTCCGATCTAATAAAATAATCATACCCTTTTTATGGAACCTAAAGTTACTACTAAAAATTATATATCCATAAATAGAACATACTATTAAAACTGAGGCAATAATAGAAACAATATTACCATAGTTATAAAAACAATTCAATATAGAAAGTAAGGCGATCAAAATAAAAGTAAATATTTTTAAAATCATAATACACCTCCCCTTATCCATTACAATGTTAATGAATAAAAATATAAACTAAAATAATACTCTTTGGTTAGTATCATTTAGTATTAAAACTTCCTTTTCCATATTTTACAAATAAAGGTCCACAACTAATCCTCTTTTTTTCATTTTTTATAATATATGAAACACTTTGATTTGAAAAGGAGAAAATAAACCCATCTGGATACCCCTTTCAATGACATTACCATCAATATGTCTACTATCACTACTATATCATAAAAAAAGTAATTTCTACAAAATAGGGAAATTACTAGTACATATCTTTAATTGTTGCTCATTTTCTCTATGATTTCTTCTATATGTTCTCCATAAGCAACCGAATCATCATATAAAAACTTAAGTTCAGGGGTGTGTCTAATATCTACCCTTTCTGATAGTTTTCCACGAATAAAATGGGATGCTTTCTGTAAAGAGTTTAAAGTAGACTTCTTTTTTTCTGGATCCAACACAGTGACATAAACCTTTGCAAAACTTAAATCATTTGTAATCTCAACACCTGTGACCGTTACAAACTTTATATCCTCATCCTTAATTTCAGTCATTAAAATCTTACTAATTTCCTCCATAAAAAGATGATTTAATCTTTCTATTTTAATACTCATTATAAAATCAACCCTTCCTTATAAACAGTATAACAAAAAAATATTTAAAAATAAATAAAATTTATATATAATGGAGTTAAAGGAGGGCTACTATGGAGAATATAGAACTAAACTATTAGAAAAATATCCTGCTTTAGATGAAGATATAATAACAAGGGATAATACTATCGAATTAACCGAAAAAGAAAAATGTTTAGCTGATATGTTATTAACAGATGAAAATAGAACATTAGAAAAAGGAACTACTTATGCTAGACGTTTAAACATATCTGCGAATTATTTTGGTATTTTAAAAAATAACACAGTTTCTAAAATAAGTAATAATCCAAGTCTTCAAAATAACTACCCACATTTTATGGAAGAAAATGAAATTACCAGTAATTTTAGTAAAAGAAATACTATTTCTTTATCCCAAGAAGAACTTAATAACATAAGAAACAATTCTAGAAAATATGATCTTCCAAATGCAAAAAGAAAAACTAAAGATGATTTAATAAAAGGTATTGAAAAACTAGAAAAATCAGTATATGGAGATTATGCATCACTTTGTACAGTAGAACAAAAAGCAATGCTTGCATTAAGGTTAGGATTTTTCAATAATATGGAGTTTTCAACAGAAACTGTATCAATATTTTTTATGACTGACCAAGAAGAAGTCTCACTATTAACAAGCGAATGTATAAAATCGGCAAAAAAATCAAAAACCATTAAAAATGTTCAAAAGAAAATAGGCACTAAAAACTAATGCCTATTTTCTTATCTTTTTATCTCAACTAACTCATAAACCTCAATAATATCTTGTTCCTTATAATCTTGACAATTTGCTAATGTAACTCCACAATCCATATCCTTTTTCACTTCTTTAACCTGATCCTTTTCATGTTGTAGGGTATTTACTTTTCCAGTATAAACAACTACCCCATCTCTAATAATTCTAGCAAGAGAATTATTTTTTACATTACCTGTTAAAACATGACACCCTGCTATAAAACCTACTTTTGAGAATTTAAACATCTGCCTAATCTCTAATGTTCCCACCACTTTTTCTTCATATTCCGGATCTAGCATTCCCTTCATAGCAGCTTCCATATCCTCTACTACTTTATAAATAATATCATAATTCCTAATTTCTACACCATATTGTTTGGCAATATCTTGAGTTTTATTATTAGCTCTAACATTAAAACCAATAATAATAGCATGAGAAGCAGAGGCCAAAACTACATCACTTTCCGTAATCGCTCCAACACTACTTCGAATAATATTAATTTTTACTCCATCAATATCAATTTTTTCCAAAGAACCTCTAACAGCTTCACTACTTCCATGAACATCTGCTTTTATAATCACACCAATTTCTTTAATTCCATCTTTTATCTGCCCAAATAAGTCATCTAGTGTCATACCACTTCTATTGGTATCAGCCTCTTTTGCTCTATTTTGTCTTTCAATAGCAATACTCTTGGCCTGCTTTTCAGTCTCAAAAGACATAAACTTATCTCCTGCCTGACTGACATCAGAAATCCCAGTTACTTCTACTGGAGTAGACGGCAAAGCTTCAACAATATTCTGACCTAAATCATTTTTTAACGTTCTTACCTTTCCATAGCTAGTACCAACTACAATAGGATCTCCAATTCTTAATGTTCCATTTTGGATTAAAAGAGTTGCAACAGAACCAATTTGCTTATCTTTTCTAGCCTCAATCACAGTACCAGTTGCATAACGGGAAGGATTTGCCTTTAATTCTTGCATATCAGAAACTAATAAAATATTAGAAAGCAAATCATCTATTCCTAAACCAGTTTTAGCAGATATTTTACAAACAATAGTATCTCCTCCCCATTCTTCTGGAGTAAGACCATTTTCTACTAATTCAGTCATAATCCTATCTGGATTAGCATCCTCTTTATCAATCTTATTAACCGCTACAATAATAGGAACCTTAGCAGCCTTTGCATGATCAATTGCTTCTTTTGTCTGTGGCATAATTCCATCATCTGCTGCTACTATGATAATTACAACATCCGTAATACTTGCACCTCTTGCTCTCATAGAAGTAAATGCTTCATGGCCTGGAGTATCAATAAATGTAATCTTTCTTCCATCACAACTAACAGAATAAGCACCAATTGCCTGTGTAATTCCACCTGCTTCTCCTATTGCTACATTAGTCTTTCTAATCGTATCTAATAGAGTAGTTTTACCATGATCGACATGCCCCATAATAGTAACAACTGGAGGTCTCTCTTTTAAATCCTCTTCCTTTTCCTCAATTTCATAATTTTCAAAATTAGAAATATCTTTAGTCTCTTCCTTTTTCAACTCTTTATTATAATCACTTACTAATACTTCTGCTGTTTCAAAATCAACACTTTGATTTACAGATGCCATAATTCCTAAAGCCATAGCCTTTTTCACCAATTCTGTAGCAGGAACAGACAAAATTTCTGCTATCTCTGATAAAGTCATATTTTCCTTATAAAGTACAATACGATCATCTTGTAAAGCCTCATTACTTTGCAGCTTTTGACGATGCTTATAAATCTTTTTTCTTTCCTTCATAAAGTTTGTTTTTGCTTCTGCCTTTTTAACACTTCTACTTTTTAATTTTTGAAAGTTATCCTGATTATCCAAATCAATATTTGTCTGCTCTGCCAAAGCCTCTGCTTTTTCCTCTACCTCTTCTTCTGAGATTATTTCATCTAGATTATCATCTTCAATATAATCCTCTTGATCTTGAATTTCATTATCCAATAAAATAATATCTTCCTCACTTAACATAGAATCTTCATTTTGATAGGAAATTCCAATTTTATCACATAAAGATTTAATCTCTTCTATACTTTTTTCCACATCTTGTGCATAATCTTTTAAGTTCATAGCTTTCACCTCACTTTATTATTTTTCACAAATTCTTTTTATTTCATCATATACATCTTCTGAAATATTACACTCTAAACGTTTTTCTAATATTTTACTTTTCTTTGCCTTTTCTAGTACTTCTAAATCTTTTTTAATATAGGCTCCTCTACCATTTAATTTCCCACTTAAATCTGCAACAACATCTTTCTGCGGAGTCCTAACAATTCGAAGCAGTTCTTGTTTAGGGAGTCTTTCTTTTGTTACGACGCAACTTCTTAAAGGTATTTTTCTAACTTTCATTTCTATCTCCTATTTTCTCGATTTACTTCCTAATAACTATTTATGCTATTCCTCTCTAAAATTAATTCCTTCTTCTCTTGCCTGCTCTAAAGATTTAATATCAATACGATAATGTGTCAATCTACTAGCAAGGCGAGCATTTTGACCTTTCTTACCAATAGCTAAGGAGAAATTGTCAGAGTCAGCAATTACCATAGCTTCTCCTTTCTTAGGATCCGTAATAGCAACTTTCAAATCTTTTGCGGGAGATAGGGCATTCGCAATAAAAACGGCTGGATCTTTGTCATATCTTACAATGTCTAATTTTTCTCCATGCAATTCTTCTATAATACGTGCAATTCTACTACCCTTTTCTCCAATACAAGCACCAATTGGATCAATATTATAGTTTTCTGAATATACAGCTACTTTACTTCTATATACTGGGTCTCTTGATACACTATAAAGCAAAACTGACCCATCGGATAACTCCGGAATTTCAAGTTCAAATAATCTTTTTACAAATCCATAATGGCTCCTAGAAAGTAGGATTAATAAATTCTTTCCACTGTTATCTACTTTTGTAACGTAAACCTTAATTTGACTACCCATTTCAATTTTCTCACCTGGAATAATATCTTTCTTAGGCAAGATACCATTCGTACGCCCTAAATCAATAAAATAATTATCCGTATCTTCTAAAGCAACTGTACCAACTAAAAGCTCATCTTGTTTATCACCAAACTCTTCCATAATACTATTTCTTTCAGCTTCTCGCATTTTTTGAACAATTACTTGTTTAGCAGTGGATGCTGCTACTCGTCCAAAATCCTTTGGTGTTACTTCTGTATCAATCGTATCTCCAACGTTTAATAATTTATTTTCTATTCTAGCATCACTTAACTTAATTTCAGTTTCCGGATTAAAGAAAGATGGTTTTTCTTCCCCTTGTTCTCCTTCTTCCTCATCTTCTACCTCAGTTAACTCCTCATCTTCTTCTGTATAATGCTCAAATAGATAATCTTCATATTCCTCTTTTGTCATTTTATCATCATCCACTACAGTTAAATAAGAGTATACCTTAATTTCTCCAGTATCTCTATTAATCAATACTTTTACGTTTGTTTTAGACTTAAAATTTTTCTTATAAGCAGAAGTAAGAGCCAGCTCCATAGCTTCAAAAACAACTTCTTTATCAATTCCTTTTTCCTTTACAATATTATCAACAGCTCTTAAAAATTCCTTACTATTCATCTATTATCTCTCCTTTCTGTTTTGAATAAATGTCTAACTCATCATAATCTTGTTCAATCTTATCAGTTTGATCCATAATCTCATTAATAATTCTAGACGCTTCTGTAATTTTATCTAAATCAATGACCTCTTGACTATCTAGCTCGATATTAAAAATTGTTTTTCCTTCCTTCTTGGATCTAAAGGCATCACTAACATATATGCCTAAGTGATCAATTTTAGAATGAATAAGTGATTCAACAATCTCCTTCATAAAACACCTCCTACATATAAAGGAGTGGAATCTGGTTCCACTCCTCCTTTCTTTTTAGATTATAACACAAATCTATAATAATTCCAAATTTATTTTAAACATTCTTTACATAATATTGGAGATTCATCCTTTTTTTCTTTAAAGTTCTCTGCAACAGCATAAACATGAGATCCCTTATATCGTTTCAACATTCCCTGTTCATCTAACGCAAGATAAAGTAAATCTTGATTTACATCAGGATCCATATTAGGATATTTCTCCCTGAATCCTTTAAGAGTATCATCATCTAGTTTGAATACATCATCCCTAAAATCTTCTATTTTTTGCTTAATAATGGTACCCCAACCTCCAATGAATAAAGAAGATACAAGTCCTACTTGGGAATTAGTATTTACAGCAATAGCAATTCCTATCCCTGCCGATAAACAGAAAACACCTGTATATATTTTAAGACTTTTAATTCTCTTTTTATGATAAACCTTTTCTCTTGCATTAAAAAGTTTAGAGTAACCCTCATAGTTACTATCTGTAATAACTAAGTTTTTTTCCATAGTCCCTCCTTCTGGCTGTATATTATAACAGATAATATTTGATATGAAAAGTATATATTTTATGATGAGATTATGATATGATATTATTGGTGATTATAATGAAATATAAAAATTTATGTACAAACATTTTAAAATTAATAATCTCTTTCTTTTTATTTTTTGAAAGTACCTATATTCAAAAATTCTTTGTTTGGATTTTTCACATCAAAAAAATCACACCTAGCCTCGTTACAATATTAAGTTTTATCTCGAATCTAGTTATACTCATATTCTTGTTTCTTTTATTTAGAAAAGATCTAATAAAAGAATTCAAACTATTTAAAAAGAATATTTCTAATAACATTGATATTGGATTTAAATACTGGTTATTAGGTCTTGCGGGAATGATGATTTCTAATATTGTTATTACCATTATTTTTCAAGGTGGAGGTGCTAGTAATGAACAACAAGTCCAAAAAATGATACAGGCAGCACCACTATTTATGATTCTTAATGCTGGATTAATTGCCCCTATCAATGAAGAAATCTTATTTCGAAAAAATTTCAGAAACGTCTTTAAAAATAATATCGTTTTCATTTTAGTATCAGGAATCTTCTTTGGATATTTACATGTATCAGGAGCAACTTCCCTTCTACAATGGGCTTATATCATCCCATACTCTTCTTTAGGAATTGGATTTGCAATTATGTATAGTAAAACAAATAGTGTATTCACATCAATTTGCATGCATATGATGCATAACACCATTCTTACTCTAATTTCTATCCTATTATAAAACCAGATACAAATTATCTGGTCTTTTCTTTCTTAATTCCTCTTTCTATTTTTTTATCAATCATAACAAGAACAATAGCAAAAATCCCCTCTATAGCAATCATTCCAAAATAATGATTCCAAAAATGATCAGTAATTACCATACGATATAAAAACAACAAATAAAGCATATGGTGAATGACGATAGAAAACATATAATCAAAATAAATTAAAAATTGATTTTCTCTAAAATTAATTAAAATATAATAATAAATAGAAAGATTAATAAATAAACTAACAAAATAACTAACAAAATGACCTACTACTTCTAATAAGATAATCCTTTGATTAACCAAATCTTTAATTAAAATAATAAATGCAACAATAATCAAAGAAGACACAAGAATAGCCTGTAATGATGTTTTAAAGCCATATTTTTTAGTAATATAATTACTAATAAAGAGAATGATTGGTATTGCAAAGACGGCAAAAGTAATTTGTAAATCTCCCAAATGAAAACTATAATCTTTTAAAGCAACTGCTAAAATACTAACTGTCGATAATAACATAGCTAAAATAAAACTATCATTTTTAATATTTTTTTTCTTTTTACTTGTTTTTTTATTTTTAGTCATAACTTAGACAACTCCTCTATTTTATTACCTCTATCATATCACGTTTTAAAAAAAAATAAAATGATTTTAAAAAATATATGATACAATATAATGGGTGAATCATATGAAAACAAGAACAGAAAAAAATAAAGAAATTCAATCAAAATTAGAAGAAGAGGAAAGACAAGAGCATCGTAAAAAAATGGTTTATTTTTCTGTAAAGTTAACAGTTTTCATCATTTGTCTATTTACCACAACATTTCTATATACAAAATACTGCTCTACTTCTGGATTAATTATTAAAGAAGAGAGAATAAAAAATGAAAAAATACCAAATAGTTTTAATGGAATTAAATTAGTACACTTTTCTGACCTTTATTACGGATCCAGTATTTCCATAGAAGAGGTTAAAAAATTAATTAAAGCGATCAATATTAGAAAACCAGATCTTATTGTATTTACAGGAAATTTAATTGATCCGAAATATAAAATAAGTACAAAAGAACAAGAACAATTAACGCAAGAATTAAAAAAACTAAATACAAGCATTGGAAAATACTCAATCAGTGGAAAAACAGATAAAGATTCGTTTAATACCATAATGTCTCAAAGTAATTTCCAAATTCTAAATAATGATTATGATTTAATATATAACAACGACAATAATCCAATCCTAATAATCGGACTATCTAGTCTTTTAAAGAAAGAGAGAAAAATAAAAAATGCCTATCGATATTTTAAAGAAGAAACTCACAATTCAAATATCTATACAATTACTATTATGAGTGAAACAGATGATCTGGATGAAATTCTAAACAATTATCAAAATGATTTAGTCCTTGCTGGAAATTCCTTAAATGGACAAATAAGAATTCCTTTGGTAGGTGGAATTATTCCTCAAGAAGGTTCAAAAAAATATAAGGAGGAATATTATCAAAAAAAGAACACTAAAATTTATGTATCCAGTGGAATCGGATCACCAGATTTTGGATTCCGATTATTTGCAAGACCCAGTATTAACTTCTTCAGACTTACTAAAAAAGGATAGTTCTAATTAACTATTCTTTTTTACATATATATTAACAATTCCTATCTTCTTATTCTTTAAATATATTTCAATTTTTCCTACATTATCATTTTTTTTATATCCTTTTGTCTTAGTAATCTTCATCACAGTTTTAACCTCATCTAATTCCTCCTCGCTTAAGGGATAGGAAAAAGATTTTTTTAAATATAGTGGATCTTTAAAAAAGGTTTGATCCACAGAAAACTTATCTTTATCAATAATTTTATAATTTTGATAATGATTATAAATATATTCATACAAATTTTTATGCGTTATATATTCATTAGAATCGTCTAAAGTAACAACCGTTAATCTTAAATTATCTTTCTCTGCAGTGGTTACTAAAGTTCTTCCTGCACTAGGAGTATAACCATTTTTCCCTCCTGTACAATACTCATAATCCCCCAAAAGTTTGTTACGATTATACCATAAATAACTTTTATTTTTAGTACTCACTTCATACCGTTTTGTTTTTGTTATTTTCCGATATATAGAATGATTCTTATAAGCATAACTAGAAAGAAGTGCCATATCATAAGCAGAAGAATAATTCTTCGTTTCTTCATCCAGCCCATGGCTATTAGAAAAGTTGGTATTCTTCATTCCAATCTGTTGAGCTTTTTGATTCATTAGCTTTACAAACTCTTTTTCATCCCGACAAACATTATTAGCAATAACAACAGCAGCATCATTTCCACTTCTAAGCATCAAGCCATATAATAGATTTTTTAAACTCATCTTTTCACTATATTCTAAATAAATACTAGTACCATACATCTTTAAAATTTCTTCTTTTGCAGTATATGTAGTATTCAATTTCGCATTTTCGATTGCAACAACAGATGTCATAATCTTAGTAATAGAAGCAATTAATCTTTTTTCATCCTTATTATTACTATATAAAATCCTTCCACTATCTATATCCATAACAATACTAGATTTAGAAGAATCCAAACTCTCAGAAAAACAAGGAATTGGTAGTATTAAAAAAGAAAATGCAAGTAAAAAAAACATATATTTTTTCAAGTTTATCACCTAAAGAAATATATGTTACTAGTTTGAAATTTATTAAACGTATTTTTATTCTTGATAAATAGAATGGCCTAATGATTTTGAACATTCCGCTTAATAAACTTCTTATTTTTTTCTAAAAAATCCTGATGATTATCTGTAATATAATCATGAGCAAACACAATAGGTTTTAGCAATGGAAACTCACTCATCCACCACTCACCCTCATAGCTAATAGAATCTTCATCATAATCATAGCAATCCTTTTGATAATATGCCTGAATAAAGCTGTGGTCTTTCCCCTCTCCTTTAAAATAATACCCGGCCAAAAAATCTAAATATTTGATTTCTGATTGATATATATCTAAAATGAAAGACTGGTCATATGAATTTTTTTGATTCAAATAATCGTTATTATCTAAAAGACAATTTTCTATTATACTAAATATCTCTAAATTCTTATCGATAGTAAAATCTGGATGGGTTGAAGTATAATCAATCATATTATTAATTACTTTATGAAAAATATCTAATTTATAATTATATCGAATCTTTTTTTCAGCATCTACTTGAGAAATCTCATCAGATTTTTTTGATTTAAAAGCGATATCATTTCTACAATTTTTTCCATCTATAGCCGCTAATATTTTATATAAGTTATGCCTTTCTTCCTTAGTTTTTGCCCCACAAAAGTCATAGAAAGCCTCAGGATTGGAATCTAGCATTGCATTATAATAATCATCATACGTTTTATTATCATGAAATAATCCCAGTAATAATATTAAAGATTCATCTTCTCTCTCATCAGGATATGTAAAGTCATAAGTATTCACATCGAGATAACCGAACTCATCTGTAGCATAGCTAAAAGATTCTGCCGAAGATTCCTTAATAGTTGTTACAGAATCATCTCCTAATATTCCCTTAAATTTTTGTCCTTTTTTTGTTCTATGTTTACAAGAAATTGATCTAAGATGAAAAAGCTCATGTTCTAGTACATCTTGATAAAGTGTTATTTTATCCTCCCACCTATATTTCTTAGGCATATCTTCAATAGCTTTAGGATCTAAAATAATTCGATTATATTTAGGATCGTATTCACCACACACAGAAGATAATGGCGAAGAGTACAAATCACCAAAAACTATCTTTAAATTTTTTATTCTACAAATATCCTCCAAATAATCATTATTTGATTCCTTTTTTATTTCTTTCAATGTATTTTTTAGAGCACATTCAAAATAAAGGGATGACAGAATCTCACGCTTACCCTGTAATTGTGAATTTTGAAATGGAGTCCTAAACTTAGGATGATTTTTAACATATTGGATAGAGTTTTTCTTAATCATATGGAATAACTGGCCTACTGTCATAGTATCCTGATGTTCATATTCACAGTAAGTTTCATCTTTAGAAAGAATTTTATCTATCTTCTTTTCTGATGGATATAAGTCTTCATTAGGATAAGATACTTGAACAGAAGAAAAATAACCTAAGTAATCATCTACTAATTTTTGTACTTCTAAGGCCTCTAACTCCTCAGGACTTAATGTAGGCGATGGTGATGGGGTTTGTAAATCCTCTTTTTCTATAGAAACATCCCCCATAGAATTTTTATCCAAAGAGGAACAACCTGATAATCCTAACGAAATAGATAAAGCCGTTAAAAATGCTACTAGTCTCTTTGATTGATATTTATGTCTCATTGATAATCCTCCTAAACAAAAAATTATCTAGATTATACCATAAAAATAAGAAAAAATCAATATTTTCCTTATTTTTATCTTCATCCTATAATATATAGTTTAATAAATAATTATTAATCACCTTTCCTTTAATAAATGACTCATTAAATGAATACAGGAATCATAGATCTGTCGATAACAAGAATCAAAATCTCTCGTATACCATGGATCTTTTATTTCCTTTCTGTCTAGTAACCTTGTTTTATCATTACTCGGTAATAGATACTCTAAATCATCTAAATTCTCCTGATCCATACAAATAATGAAATCAAACATATAATAATCATCAAAGGTAACTTGACGTGCCCTATGTTTATCATAGTAAATATTATTTTTTCTCAAAACCTCCTTAACAGGAGGATAAATATCAGAACCAATATCGTCCCTAGTAGTAGCTCTGGACTCTACATAAAAATCATTCTGTTGATCTAGACTTTTAAAAATATATTCGGCCATAACAGAACGACATATATTTCCATGGCATACAAATAATATCTTCTTCATATATTCTCCTTTTTTCATCAAATCAATATTCAATACCAAAAAAACACAGAAATTTAATGATTAAACTTATCATAATCCACATCTTTGATTTGAATTCCGAATAGAGGTGCGACTTCTAATAACTGGTAATTACTAATTGTAATTCCTTCTAAATCCTTAATCATCGCTTGAATCCCAGAAAGATTACAACTAGATAAATCCAAATTACATAGCTTGGTATCAATTACCTCTAAATTTTCTAAATCACAACTTTCAAAAAATAATTTCACATACCTTAAGTGATACAATCTTAATTCTTTTAAAATGGAATTTTTTATAAAAACTGTGTGAAAATCACTATCAGAAAAAGTGGAATAATTAAAATTACAATCTTCAAATAATATATCCCGTAATGAGGTCTGATCAATAAAAGCCCCTAATAATTTGCAGTTTTTAAACTGACTTCTAATCATGGTATTAGATGTTAATTTTAGATTAGATAAATCGCAATCCTCGAAAATACAGTCAATAAAATCAATATGTTCTATCTTCACATTAGAAAAATCCATCTTTTTAAAGGTGCAAGAATTTAATTCGCAATCCAACAAATCTTGAGCAACAATTTCCCCCTGAAAACTTTTATCCTCTATAAGACCCATTGTTCCTATTGTATTGATAGAGACCTCTTCTAAAAATTTACTTAGCTTAGGATTCTTTAATTGAATAATAACACACTCCCCTACTACATCATTATAATATGACTATCTATTCATATCAACTATATATTTTAAAACAAAAAAAAGACTATTTCTAGTCTTAATATAATCCATGAAGTTTTTGTCTATCCGTATCTGTAATATCTTGCAACTTCCATTCTCCGTCTTCTTTTGTTAAATTAAAGGTAATCGTATAAGTTGTTTTATCTGTAACATCTTTCAACTCTTTTATCCTATAATCCGTATATTTTTTAATTCCTTCTTCATCTTCATCTGTTACAAATTCTTCTTTATGCTCATCAAAGTACTTTTTAGATTTTGTAATTGAAGTTTGATAATCATATACTTCTATTTCTGCATCTACAGTAGCTGTATCATCTTCTACTTTTTCATCAGTTATTTTATAGGATAAATTTTGATATTGCTTTTCCATCAATGATTTATAATCCTTTTTTTGGTCATCATTCATGTCGGAATCATTATCAATAGTTAAATCTAACTGAGTTAGAACATCATTATCCATCTTTTGATACTTTCCTAAAAAGTCCTCAACCTTTTTACTTGGTGTATTCGTTGTGTCTGCACATCCTACCAGTAAAAGAAGACCAAAACAAATTGTCAATAACTTTTTCATTTTTCTCCTCCTCATTTATATCATGAGGATTTTTTCTAAATTTATACATAGTTTATTCAACAGTTACTGATTTTGCTAAATTTTTTGGTTTATCTATATCACAATCTCTAAGTTTTGCAGTATGATACGCAATCAACTGTAGTATAGGGACAATTAATAATGGTTGTAAAAACTGATTCGTAGTAATCACAAATAAGTCTCCCTCTACTACCTGATTTAAATCCTCAGTTGTAATTAAAATTTTCTTGGCTCCGCGAGCGGTTACTTCAATCATATTAGACATAGTTTTTTCAGCAATACTTTTATCTGTAATAATTCCAATTACTGGAGTTCCCTTTTCAATTAAAGAAATTGTTCCATGTTTTAATTCTCCTGCTTGATAAGCTTCACTATGAATATAAGAAACTTCCTTTAATTTCAAACTTCCCTCTAAGCAAATCGCATAATCAATTTTACGACCGATAAAAAATACATCTTCACACTTATAAATTTCTTTAGCTATTTTTTGATAACTAGATTCTTTCTCAATTACATTTTTTACGAGTCCTGATATTTTTTTAAAGTCTTTTAAATAAGAATCAATATCTGTAATTATTTTTTTATCATAAGATAATTTTAGGGCTAACAAGGAAAGAACCGCTACCTGTAACATATAAGCCTTTGTAGTAGCAACAGCAATTTCCTCACCAGCTTCTATAAAAATACACTGATCGGCTTCTCTTGCGATGGTTGAAGTTTTTACATTTACTACTGCTAAGGTATCTTGACCATTTTCTTTTGCTTTTCTTAAAGCTGCTATCGTATCAGCCGTTTCTCCTGATTGAGATACTAAAATCACTAAAGTTTTTACATTATAGATATTCTTTTTATAACGATATTCACTAGCAACCTCTACTATTGATTTTATATTTGACTCTTCTTCAAATAGAGTTTTCCCAATCATGCCAGCATACATAGCAGAACCACAAGCTACGATATGAATCTCCTCATATTTAGATAAATTAGGAATCTGTTTAAAATCATCCAAATATTTTTTCAAAGTATTTTCTAGTACTTTTGGTTCTTCGTTAATTTCCTTTAACATAAAGTGCTCAAATCCATTTTTATCCTTATCCTGGGTTTCCACATGAATAGTATTTACCTTTTTTTCGACTTTATGTAAATCATGATATATAGTAACATCATCTTTAGTAATCCCTGCTATTTCTCCTTCATCTAAAAAGATAAAATCATTCGTGTAAGTATTAATTGCCGTAATATCACTTGCAAAAAATGTTTCTCCTTCTCCTATACCAATAACTAACGGAGAATCTTTTTTAACTACATATAATTTATGATCTTGATTTTTTACTATAATACCAAGAGCAAAAGAACCTCTTAGTTTATTCATAACCTGATTAATAGATTTTACCACATCTTTTTCTAAATATTTATTTAAAAGAACTGCTATAACTTCTGTATCTGTTTCAGATTGAAAACAAATTCCTTCATTTTGCAACTCTTCCTTTAATGCATCCACATTTTCAATAATTCCATTATGAACTAAAGTAATATCTCCTACTTGATGAGGATGAGCATTTAATAGTGTTGCTCCTCCGTGGGTTGCCCATCTTGTATGAGCAATTCCTATTTTATAATCTTCTAATTCCATAGATTCCAATTTTTTTTCTAAATTTGATATTTTTCCAACACTTTTTATAATCTCAACTTTTCTATTTTTTAAAAATGCTAATCCCGAAGAGTCATAGCCTCTATATTCTAAATTTTTAAGACCACGAAGTAAAACGCCTTTGGCATTCCTATTACCAATGTATCCTACTATTCCACACATTTTATTTTCCTCCATACAAAAACTTAGTGTGGATATATACCTTTGTTATAATTTTGATTTTACTTTTTCAATATATATCTTACGAACCACTTTACATCCGTAGCAGCATCCGCCGAACATCTCGATCACTACTATCCTCGTCAGCCATAGGCTCTGGCGCTTAAATGGAGTCTATCCTTTCTATGTCCATTCTAATAGTATTATACACAAAAAATAAAAGAGTGACAACGTATTGATATAATATCTCAAAATAAAAGTATAAAAAAGCATCGCGAAAAATAGTAAGTATAATAAAAGGAATGGTAAAAACAAATGCCATTTTTTGATTAAGATTTAGAAAATGATATGTAAATTTTGTAAAGTAGATATATTTGATATACTGATGTACATGAGAGAAAAAACAATTTAAACCTTAAAATTAAAGATTTTGATATTTATTAAAACAATATAAAAATCATATCAAAAAAGAAGTTGGTAATCCTAAACAATCTTGGAAGGTTAAATATAAAATCTTAACTTCAATTATTGCTATTTTTTGTAATAATAATGATGAGATGATAGATATGAATGATTTTATTACTCTAAAAAATTTCTTTAAACAATTCTTAAAATTGACTAACGGCATTACTTCCAAGGATATTTATAAAAGAGTTTTGATACTTATTGAACCAGATGTTCTTCAAGATTGCCTAAATTAACGATTGTATACAAACATAGATCGGAAGAGCACACGTCTGAACTCCAG
>CAJUJA010000012.1:15662-20638 GCA_910586635.1 uncultured Bacilli bacterium
AAAAGAAATCATTAGTCTTAGGTAGTTCTAGAAACAAATCTTTAGCTAATAGTAAAATAATTAAATCCCTAATATACCCATATCATAAATAAACTAAATATCACTAAACTGGGATGCTCTTAATACTCAAACTACCGATGTAGATAAGGTAGTTAAAAAAGGTTGAAATTATGTGATTTTAATGAAAGCTAACCAAGAAAATTTTTATAATAATTTAATTCTTTATTTTAACATAGATAAAATACGTATAGGTATAGGTAAATCTAAAAGTGCATATAAAAAAATTGTTGAAAAAGCAAATCCTAAAATTATCACATATGAATATTTTCAAACTAAAGATATAAAATGGTACCATAAAAAGGAAGATTAGACATAAATTAGAGTCAAATCCAGAAGCAAAAGCCCCTAAAATTATTCTCTATTTTATAAAGAAAAGATACAAAAATTCATATTAAAAGCAGTATTAAAGTACCGCTATTTCTTGTTTTAAAGAGTCTGTAAATTTTTCATACGTTTGTCTTAACAGTTCCTTCATTTTAATCTTCTCTACTCTTATCTATAATAAATTATTGTTATAGTATCTTTAGTATGATAACTAGTTTTGAAATACTATTTATTAAACGCCTTTGACAATTTTAATATAAAATTCATGAATATCAATTAGTTTTATCACTTTTTAAAAAGTACTTCTTAAAATATTACTAACAATTTAAATTATAAGTTAACTATTTGCTAATACAGTATCATACTTGACATTTTGTTTACAGATGTTCTTTTACTAACTTAACAAATCTCTTTTTCTGCTCCTCTCTAAATTGTAAAACAGAATCAGATTCTTCACTATTGCTATAAGTATCCATATATGCTTGGTCTAATAAACAAAGCATATCATATTTTACGCTGTAACTTGGTCTACATAAACTAGTAGGCTCACATTCTTCCCTAATTACCCTATGAACATTTGAAAGTACCATTACACAATCCTCATATAAACTTAAACCTTTTATTATCTTATCTTCAACCGAACTTTCTTCTAACTCTTTTTTTGTTTTTTGGATAATATGGTCCATGATATCTATGGAAGCTATCATCTTTTCTTTATATGTTTTCGTTGTCTTCAAATCTTTAGATAAACTTGACATCATTATCCCCCTTCTCATGAAATATTTTATATTCTATCATATTCATCCCTTAGTTGTCAATGGTATCTGTAATGATAATGTAGTAAAGAATAAACTTGGAACATATAAAAACCAATGTACCTAAAATAATTAAAAAATTTAATAAATATGAATATTATTTTGGAGTAGTAAAAGCTGATTGCTATGGACACCAAAATTTCCCAGTTGTAGAGGAGATTATTAATAGTGGATGCAACTATCTAGTTGTTGCCCTTCTAGAAGAAGGTTTAGAAATATTCCTATTCTTTGCTTAGGAATTATTCCTACCGACCACTTACATATTGCAGAACAAAACAATATAACAATAACTATAAACCCAAAAGATTATGCCAAAGAAGTAATACCATTAAAATTGCGAAAACTAAAAGTACATATAAAAATAAATGGTGGCATAAATAGACTAGGAGTATCTTCAAAAGAGGAGCTTCAAGATACTATTTGCCTTTTGAACCAAAGTAATATGTTTGTTGAGGGGATTTATACTCATATTTATAATGCTTGGTATAAAGAAAAAAGAAACCAATTTTTCCATACTTCTACCAACTCTTTTTAATTGTAAATATCTATTTTTATTTATAAAAATAGATATTTACTTATTAACTACAAAATAAATTCACATGAAATTCAGATCATACTCATCTCCAATTTAATCAATCTAATCTTTCATACTCTGGTTCATTTGGCTTTAACTCTGCAATTTCATCCTTAAATTTTTCATCAAAATTTGGCATTTCTTTTCTTATCACGTCAGGATACACATTCTTAGTATTTAAAATAGCCTTTCGAAAATCTAAAATATTAACTTCCTTTCTGTTTTCAAATAAAGCATTAGAAAATGCCTCTTGAACTAAAGTAAGAGAAATATCAGGATACCTAGAACCTATTTCATAAATTCTTTTATATTCACTAGTAATGTCTGTTATAAACTCCATAATTTGCTGTTTTACAAAATGTGAGTACAACATCTTAGTACCTGTCCTTTTTTCCATTTTTGGTATAGTTCCTACTAAAATAGAGATATTTTCATCTCTCGTTGGTTCATGAATTTCTACATTTTGAAAACGTCTAACAAAGGCTTTATCTCGTAATATATATCTTTCATACTCTTCAGTAGTAGTAGCCCCAATAACTTTAATATCTCCCCTATCAAGAGCAGGTTTGAACATATTCGCAAAATCTAGAGCTTCTCCTTTACTCCCCATCAAAGTATGAATTTCATCGATAAATATAATTAAGTGGTCATAATTTTTCAATTCATCAATTAATGTTTGGATCTTAGCCTCTCCTGTTACAGGATCCACCCCAAGTAAAGCAGAAGTATTAATCTTAATTACCTGATAATTAGCTAAAGCATCAGGAATTATTTTTTCATTAATTCGGTAAGCAAGTCCCTCTACTGCAGCTGTTTTACCAACACCTGGAGGACCTGTTAAAATGACTGATTTATCTGGGGTTAGCAAAATTAAAATCATTTCTTTAATTTGAGAATCCCTTCCAATTGCAGGATTGGTAATATATTCTTTATCATTAAAATTTTCTCCGTAATTAGATAAAATACTAATTCGCTTCCTTTTAATATCAAAATCCTGATTATCCTCTCTATCCATATTACCAATATCATTATTCATTTTACTTAATCTTATTATTTCTTCATTATTCATGATACCACTGTCCTTGTTTATTATTATACCACATTTTAAAAAGAATAAAAATCATTCCTATGAAACAGATGCACGATAAATTTCGTCTATACTTTTTTTTAATTTCTGGTCAAAATCTTTTTTAGCATCATTGACCTGTAATCCCTCTAAAAGGGCTCTAGAAAAACTTGCAATCATACCATGATTCTGTGCTAACTTCTGGCATGCTTCTTCTTTTGTATATCCCCCAGATAGTGCTACAATTCTTAATACTTGGGAATAATCCATTAATGATTGATAAAAATTAGGAATACTAGGTATGGTAAATTTAAAAATAACCTTCATATCTTTTGGCAACTGTTCCAAGTATTTTTCAATTTCCTTTTTTAATATTTTCTCACATTCTTCCTTATTTTTAGAATGAATACTAACTTCTGGTTCAATAATGGGTATAAATCCTTTAGAAAAAATCATTTCTGCTAAAGCAAATTGTTGTTCTACAACTTTTTTAATTCCCTCTACATTGTCATAATGAATTACAGAGCGCATCTTAGTACCAAAAATTTCTCTTTTTGAAGCCTGATCTAAAACCTCTAATAAATCAGGAATCGGTCTCATTAACTGAACCCCGTCCTTTTCAATTTCTAAACCTCTATCTACTTTTAAAAAAGATAACATATGCTTCTTGCCCCATAAATAAGAAGCGGTAAATTCATCCTCAATCTTTCTATTCATAGTCTCTTCAAACAAAATAACACCTAGAACCTGATTACTTGAAAAACTCTCACTCGTAATAATTCGTGATCTCATTTCATGAATCAAGTCAAACATCTCAGAATCATTCTGATACTGATCCTCTGAAATTCCATATAAACCTAAAGTTTTCTTACTACTTCCTCCACTTTGATCTAATGCCGCTATAAAACCATTTCCAGATTTTATCATTTCTAACTTTTCATCTATCACTATTATCCCTACTTTCTTCTTACTATACCATTATACCCTATTTTCCATAAAACAATCGAAGCATAAAAACAACTATACATTACTTTACAAAAAAGAATGACCTAAAAAGAAAAAAATAAGAGAAAAAAATAAGGATAGTCCCATCACAAATAAAAAATAAATCACAGCCTTTTGTCCCATTATTTGAAAAGTTCCTAGCTTAGAAAAAAGCAAATACAAAAAACAAACACTAAAAAAAATCGAAGAAACTGTCATAATAGCAATAGAAGTATCGAATATACCATCAGTGATATGATGATTATCTTTTAAATATGCCAAAACTGCACTAATCACAATAATAGATAGCAATATAAATACGACTGACAATATAACTTTCCATTCTCTTTTCATTTTATCCCTCATAAATAAACTGATTCATTTATTAAATAAGTATACAAAAAAATAGAAATTTGATATTCCTTTCTATTCACCCATTCTTTACTTATTTTAATATCCAAATACACCCTCTAAACTATCATCCTGTTCAATAAATTCATCTACTAATCTCTCTCTATATTCCCTCTTAGAATCCCTAATCACTATTTTTTTAATTCCAGAATTAATAATCATTCTTTTACAGAACATACAAGGCATTGCATGTTCTACATAATTCTTAGTTTTCATCTCAATCCCTACCAAATATAAAGTAGAATCAATCATATCTTTACGGGAGGCAGAAATAATAGCATTTTGTTCAGCATGCACACTTCTACACATCTCATATCTCTCTCCTCTAGGAATATTCAATTTTTCCCTCATACAATATCCTAAATCCGTACAATTTTTTCTTCTTCTTGGAGATCCTACATATCCAGTAGAAATAATTTCATCATTTTTTACAATAACAGCTCCAAACAATCTTCTAAGACAAGTACCCCTTTCCAAAACAGACTCTGCAATATCCAAATAATAATTATTCTTATCGATTCTTTTTTTCATGATACTCATCTCCTTAAAAAAATTATATCAAAACCATTTTTCTATATCAATAGTCTTTTAAGTAAAAAAGAATCCGTTATTACTATATTGTTTTTAAATAAGTCATTACTTTCTACTAAACCTAAATGAATAATATACTACCTCATAATCATTATCTTTAATATTTCTTAATACCTTGATTAACTCCTGCTCTTCTTGATTCACAGATGTA
>CAJUJA010000012.1:20648-23115 GCA_910586635.1 uncultured Bacilli bacterium
TACCATGAAAATATAAAATCTATCTTATATCCTTTTTCCTCCAAAAGATTTTTAATATCTGTAAGCGTATAATGATAAAGTGATTCATGATAAATGGAAGCAAATTGATTATTTAGTAAAGATAGAAAACCCTTAATACTAGCTATATTACTAATTTCTCCAATAATAACCCCATCGGTAGCTAAATAATTCTTTAAATGATCTAAAAATTCCTTAGGATTTGATATTTTTTCTAAAAGATTTCCAATTAGAATACAGTCATAATCATACTGATCCAAAGATTCCAGTGATGGATAAATGGAAGTGAAATATTTAGCAATTTCGTATTTAGATAAATCACTCTCAATCCCGTGAATAATCGTATTAGGATACTGATATTTCACTTTTAAAATAGTAGGAGCAATTCCACAATTAAATTCTAACACTTTTTTTGGATTTTCCATAATTTTAATCGACGCATTCTTTACCTCATCAAAACAAAAGGCAGAAAATCCCCACTTTTTCAAAAAGTATTTCCTATTTTTATCTAAAATTGGGTAAAACTTATTTAAATCCTTACGAAAAGCAGTTCCTAAATAATGGTGAATAAAGGAATCATGACAAAGAATAAGTTTATAACCTTCCTTTATAATTCTTAACGATAAGTCGTTATCCTCTATATATCCTGGGCTATATTCCTCATCCAAATATTTAATTTTATTCATAACTTCCCTTTTAATCAAAAGACAAAATCCAATCAAAAATACTTTTTCTTCCCATCTACTCTTATCTGATATATTATTTTTTTTAGCCAACTTTTGCATACTATCAAAATCATCATAGGAAAAGTCACACCCTTGTTCATTCTCATCATGATTACAAATCGAACCAACCGCCCCTATATTAGAATCACTCTCAAGACATATCTTTAAATTTCTTAACCAATTAGTAGTAACGATCGTATCATTATTTAATAATAAAATATCATTTTTTCTATCCGCAATATCAATCCCTTGATTACAGGCTTTAGGAAACCCTAAATTTTCCTCATTCAATATCACCTTTAAATTCTCCTGATGCTTTAACCAATCACGAGTTTCATCGGTAGAACAATTATCTACGATAATAATTTCATAGGTATTCTTTTTGGTATACTTATAAATACTTTCTATACAGTCCTTTGTATAATTAAAATTGTTGTAAGTAATCATAATAATTGACGTTTTTCTTTTCATATTAACACCCTATTTATAATATATGAAAAGAATAAATTTTATTGATACTTTTTATAACCCTCTACAGATTATAGTTTTATTCTTCTAATTCCCCCTTTAATATTTCAACATATTTATCTGAACCCTCCCAAACTATAACTGAATATAGATTATTTATATCTGTTAGTTCATTAATAATATAGATAGCCATATTTTCCACTGTGGTTCTAGTTCCTATTACATCATCTACATATGTTTTATCTAATTTGCTTATAATTGAATCAATCTTAGAATTGATTTCGTGAAAGTCTAAATTACCTACCATATTATTAATTAATTCATCTACAAAATTAATTTCAATTCTAAATGTATGTCCATGAATAGGTTTTCCGTGAGCAGAATCTATATTTCTAATTACACAAAGTCTTGCCATTACTTTTCCCTCCTATCTCTATTTCCTTTTACCATACTCCTAGCAAGGTTTAATATCATAAAATCATTCATGATTCATTATCTTCTAAAAAGTAATTAACCATTTTTCATAGTTATCTTGACTATTTAAACAAGTATCTATTAAATAACTTTTTTCATTATTCGTTTGATATTTTTTGATACCCCTTATATAAAAATCTTTATTTCTATCCTCAATATAGAATGGCATGATATCATTGTATAGACACTCCCTAAAAATTATCATTCTCCCAACACGACCATTGCCATTTTGGAAAGGGTGAATTTTCTCAAATTTAACGTGAAATTCAATAATATCTTCAATAGTTTTAGTAGATATTTTATCATACCACTCTAATGAATTTTTCATATCACTTGCTACATTATTTGGCAAAGATGTTGTAACATTCCCAGCGAAGTTCTTTTTCTTTTTATTTTCTCCTACATTGAACCATTCTTTTTCACTATCGGTTAAAGTACCATCTTTTAAGATAAAGTGAAATTTCTTTATCATATCCTCAGTTAGTTTATCATCAATAGTATCTAACATATATTTAAATAAAGTAAAATGATTCTTTGTTTCAGTAGCATCTTTAAAACAATAACTTTATCTTTACTCGTTAAAATTGTCCCAGTATCATAAATACTAGCAGTTTCATCAGGTGTTATCGTAGATCCCTCTATACGATTTGTATTATAAGAAAAATCAAGTTGTATTTTATGATAAAGATTACCTGATAAGCCAATATTTTTTTGTTCAATTAGTGCTTTTTTTATTTTACTTCCATTTTTCTAGCCTCTATATGTCTATATTATACCATCTT
>CAJUJA010000012.1:23125-27422 GCA_910586635.1 uncultured Bacilli bacterium
CCATCTTTTATAAATGATTAATATCACTTTATTTTAAACATATTCAGCTCAATTATACCAAATATAATAAACTACCTAGTATAATTAGGTTAACTCTTATATTTCAACTGCGGAAAATATCTAAACTAATTAAAATAGATTTAAATTATTATAAAATTTGACGTTATAATAATAAATGCATATAAACTGAAACAAATAAAAATGAAGCCACAAAGCTCTTTTAGAATCGGTAGAGTTCACATACTTCAAGGTTTATCTAAATACTTTTTCTTTTCCTTTTATATTACTTTCTATAGTATCATCTAATACATCTTTATATTTATAATAAATGTCATCCTCTCTTTCAGGTTCACCCTCTCTAACTATTGTTAAATCATAGGGATTATTTAGTGCACAGCAAAAATCTCTTAATATTTTTAATTCTCTTAATTCTAAATGATCCATTTGATTATATACCATATAAAATAATTCTACACGACTAATATCATTTAATAATATCATTTCTTCTGCCTTTGTGTAACGATTCGCAATTACTAACATTTTTTTTGACAATTTGTTTAATCTCTTTTCACGTTCTATACCTTTTTTATAAGAATAATAGCTAGCAAGATGTAATGGGCTTAATAACTTAGGTACAAATAGTATTAGTATTTCGCTTGCTATAGAGGAAATTATGTTTTTCATTTTGTCCTTTTTCATATATGTTCACCCACTATATTTATATGTTATGGAATTTATAATAATGTTTAATTTCATTATTCAGACTGAAACAAACAAAAAGTGAGCCAGCTTTCGCTGACTCTTCAGGGGGTTCGGTTGAATATATACTCATCCTATATATCAATGAGTAATATATCAGCATGATATTAAACCATCATGCACCTTAATCATAAATTATAATTTATAAAAAGTCAATTCCTATTTTTCAATTTTACTGTACTTTACATATTAACTGTAGCAACTGGTGTAGTAGAAGGAACAATAAATAAGTGTTTTCCTTTCTTTTTTACTTTTCTTTTTATAGGAGAATGAAGTTTTGACGGTTCCACAGATACCAACTCTGTTTCCTGACATTTATACGCTGCTATGGAAATAATCGTATCATTTAAACTAAGATTTACATTATTCCCAAATACATTGGTATATACTTCCATATCACATTCTGAAATTTTTCTTTCATTATATACCTTCGTAATATAATCAGGAATTCGATTCAATCCTATGTCATGATAAAGTTTTAACTCTACATAAATAAATGATTCCTTATTATTTAGTAATTCCCTAATCTCCTCATCAGATTTCCCCTGCTTCATGCACTGTTCAACCTCTTCTATTAAATCATAAAACAAATGCAGATAAGCAAGATGTTGTTCACAATATCCAAGTTTTCTTAACAATCCAATATCTCTATATTCTTCATAGCCTAAATTTTCTAATAAATTATTATCCTCTTGACTCAGTTGATCCATTTAGGTTTTCTCCTTTCCAAATAATACTCTATGCTTTTTGGCGACAAAAAAACACAGGGTACTAATACTTAATAGTGACTCCGTGCATAATGCCCGTGTAGAATTACACAATTCCAGCATAGCTCGCATTATATTATATGCTTATATGCTCTCACTGATATAAAATAATACCATATAATTAATATTTTGTCAAATATTAATTACTATTAATTGAAGCGATTAAATCTTTTTTAATCTGTTCTTCCTTGCTTTCCTCGTTTAATAAGTACTCTTTTGAATCCTTCTTTGCCTGAAGTAAAATCTTATAATCATTTCTTAAATTTGCAATTTTAAATTCCATATCTCCACTTTGTTTCGTTCCAAACAGATCCCCATGACCTCTTAATTTAAAGTCTTCCTCACTAATAACAAAACCATCGTCTACTTCTTTCATAATCTCCAATCGTTTTGTATCTGTACTACTAATTAAAATACACTGAGATTTCGCACTTCCACGCCCTACACGTCCACGTAATTGATGAAGCGTAGAAAGACCAAAACGATTAGCATCAAATATAACCATCGTAGTAGCATTAGGAACATCAACACCCACCTCAATAACTGTTGTAGAAATCAAGATTTGAATTTCTCCCTGAGCAAACTCTTGCATGATTAAATCTTTTGCACCACTAACCATTTTTCCATGAATAATATCTATTTTATATTTCTTTCCAAAAGCTAATGTCATTTGATCTTTTAATTTACAAACTGTTGCTAAATCAGAATTTTCACTTTCTTCAATTAAAGGAGCAATAACATATACTTGATGATTTTCCTTTAATTCTTCAAACATCATTTGTAAAACTTCTTTCATTTCGTCATTATGTTTAATATAAGTTGTAATTGGTTGTCTTCCCTTTGGTCTTTCCTTAATAATCGACATATCCATATCGCCATATATTGTTAATGCATAAGTTCTAGGAATGGGTGTTGCACTCATATATAAAATATCTGGTTTTAATCCTTTGTTTTGTAAATTTGTTCTTTGATTTACACCAAATCGATGTTGTTCATCTGTAATAACCAAACCTAAATTTTGATACTCCACTTCTTCTTGGATTAAAGCATGAGTTCCAATCACGATATGGATATTCCCATTTCTTAAATTTTCATAAATCTCTAATTTTTCTTTTTTAGGAGTAGATCCTGTTAAAAGTGCAACTTCAATTTCCGAATTTTTTAGAAAATCTTTTAAATTATTGTAATGTTGTACCGCTAAAATCTCAGTTGGTGCCATCAAAGCACTTTGATATCCACTTAAATAATTTGCAACCATGGCAATAAAAGAAACAATCGTTTTTCCACTACCAACATCCCCTTGTAAAAGGCGATTCATCCTATTTTTACTTTCTAAATCCTTAATAATCTCATCCACTGCATTTTTCTGATCACTTGTGAGTTCAAAAGGAATATTCTCAATAAACTTTTCTAATTTTATTTTATCAATGATACGATTTAGTCCCTGATTATTCTTTTTATTTTCTAACTTCAAATAATTAATCTTTAACATAAAGGCAAATAACTCTTCATATTTTAACCTGACCTTTACTTCTTTTAATTTTTCTTCAGTAGAGGGATTATGAATAATATTTAGAGCTGTTTTCTTATTTAAAAACCCATACTTTTCAATATAAGTTTTGGGAATATAATCAGGAATTTCTTTTCCATACATTAAAATTGCCATATTGATATAAGTTGCTAGATTTTTATTAGTAAGTCCGCTAGTACAATGATAAACAGGCTCTATCTTCACCTTATTTGATAATGTTTCTAATTTAATTTCTGATGCCGTTATAACATTTTTTTTCTTATCAAACTTTCCGATTACCGTAATACCAAATCCCACTTCTAGCTTACTTTTTAAAAAGGCCCTATTAAAAATAGATACTCCAACAACACCAGAGGCAGTAACCAATCTAAAATTCATTTTGTTAAGTCCCGCTTTAAAACGCATTAAAATAGGAACACTTTCAATTTTTCCATCAATTACAATATGTCCTCCATCTTCTGTTTTACCTAAATCTCCACGCTCTAACACATCATAACGAAAAGGATAATGAGTAACCAAATCTTCTACTGTATGAATATTTATTTTGTTCAGTAAAGCAATCGCTCTAGGACCAATTCCTTTTACATCCTTTAATTCAGTCACTACTACCACTTCCTTCTTGCATATTATATCATATATTTATTTTTTTTCAAAGAAAATAGTATAATTTTATGATTATCTTTTTGTAAATTTTCAAATGTTAGTATAGCCTTTATTTATAGACATTTACAATATTTTAATTTTTGGAAAAATCTGACATATACTTTGATAATTTCTTATATTTCTGCTTTCAATAATAGTAAATCTTCTTTTAATTAATTATTCTAATAATTCTTTTGTTAATTAGACTATAATTTAACTCTTCCTAATATAATTTTCCATTTTTCAAAACCACTCGTTCTTTATTTTTATTATAAAATACATTTAGTTAAGCAAAAATCAAGCTATCCTAAATTTAGAATTTTATTTAAAAAAGTTGCATTACAATAGATAACCTTTCTGTTTGACTATTCATTTTGTTTATCGGAATTGATATTCTCATGATTTTGTACTATATCATTTAGATTACTAGCCAAAGATTATTCAAAATCTTTAGTTTCATTTTTTGTTGAAATTAGTTGGTATATTCTGCATCTGTGAAGAATTACTAATATCAAAGGTAACGGATTTTTTCTTAATAAATTTGTGAATTAATATAATTCCCCAATAGAAAGGACCAATAGAAACATACACAATAAAG
>CAJUJA010000013.1:0-666 GCA_910586635.1 uncultured Bacilli bacterium
ATTCATTAAGAAGGCAATGGAGAGAAGAGGGATTAGCAGAAGGAAGAGAGGAAGGACTTAAGCAGGGAATTAAAGAGGGAATCGAACAAGGAATTGGGCGAGGAATTGAGCAAGGTCTAGAAAAAGGAATCAGTGAAAGTAAGATTTCGATTGCTAAGAATATGTTAAGCGAAAATATAGATATTCATATTATATCCAAATGTACAGGTCTATCTAAAAAAGAAGTAGAAAATTTAGAAATCTAAAGACATCTGCTTCCTTTTTTGTTATAATAAACTGGTATTAGGAGGAACGCATATGAAAGATCAATTGACAAAGGAAGAAGTCTTACACGTTGCAAATCTTGCACGGATTGAAATTAGTGATAAAGAAATTGATAAATATCAAATAGAACTAAAACAGTTGCTGGATGATGTAGAGAAAATTAATGATGTAGAGGGTTATGATGAGGATATCCTAATAGCATGTTGGGGTGAGAATACAAATTTACGAGATGATGAAATAGGAAACATGTTAAATCCAAAAGAGGTCATTGAATCCGCACCAAGACATAGTGGAAACTATATTGAAGTTCCTGTAGTACTTAGTGACGGAGAGGGGGCTTAATAATAAAATGAAATATTTAAACTTAGAAATTAAAGAAATTAATAAAACACTTCCAGCTTA
>CAJUJA010000013.1:676-26441 GCA_910586635.1 uncultured Bacilli bacterium
ATAAATTATTAAAGGAAAAGAAAATAACGCCAGTAGATTTAGTAAATGAAGCTTTTGAAAATATCGAAAATAATAAGAATTTAAATGCTTATATTACATTAAATAAAGAAGAAGCCTTAAGGCAGGCAGAGAGTTTAATAGATATGGAAGTAGATAATATTTTATTTGGACTTCCTATTGCAGTTAAAGATAATATTATAACGAAGGGATTGAGAACAACCTGTGCTTCCCACATGTTAGATGAATTTATTCCCATTTATAATGCAACCGTGGTAGAAAAGATAAGAAAAAAGAATATGATTATCATCGGCAAAACCAATATGGATGAATTCGCTATGGGCTCAAGCAGTAGAACTAGTTATTTTGGAGCTCCTAAAAATCCATGGAATAAGAAAAAAATTTCCGGTGGATCATCAGGTGGCTCTGCAACAACTATAGCAGCAAGGGATCTTTTATTTGCTCTAGGAAGTGATACAGGAGGATCCATTAGACAACCAGCTAGTTATACAGGAATAGTAGGAATGAAACCTACTTATGGTAGAGTATCTAGATTTGGATTAGTTGCTTTTGCATCAAGTCTAGACCAAATTGGACCAATGACAAAAAATGTCTATGAAAATGCCCTTCTTTTAAATGCAATCGTTGGAAAAGATGAAAAAGATCTAACTAGTGCTAATCAGATGGAAGAGGATTTTACTAGATTAATTGGGCAAGATATTAAGAATATGAAAATAGCAGTTCCAAATTTCTTTATGAGTGATATAGTAGATGAAGAAATCAGGAACAAAGTAGAAGAAATAATTAAAATGCTAGAAAACAGTGGAGCAGTAGTTGACTATATAGATGTAAAATATCTTGAAAATACAGTAACATTATATCAAATTATTGCAATGGGAGAGGCAAGTTCAAACTTAGCTAGATTTGATGGAATTCGATATGGGTATTCTAAAGAAAACCCAAAGAATATAGAACAGTTATATTATAAAACAAGAGCAGAAGGATTTGGAGAGGAAGTAAAAAGAAGAATCATGGTAGGTTCTTACTTATTAAGTGGCGAAAATGCTAAAACTTATTACAATAAGGCCTTATCTATTCGAGATGATATGAGAAAAGAATTCCTTAATGTCTTCAAAGATTATGACTTAATAATAGGACCAACTACCACTACAACTGCCTACAACCTAGATGATTCGATGGATGATCCTAGTAAAAGTTTTATGGATGACGTTTTAGTAATTCCAGCTAATATGGCGGGACTTCCTGGGTTGAATCTCCCAATTGGATTTGATTACTCTCATATGCCAATAGGCCTTCATATTATCGGAAACTCTTTTGAGGAAGCAAAAATCTATCATCTAGCTAGTTTTATAGAAAAAGAACTAGGGCTAGATTTAAATCCCAATTTAGGAGGTGAAGAGGTTGAGTAAATATATTCCAACAATAGGAATTGAAGTTCATGTAGAGTTAAAAACAAACACCAAAATATTCTCATCATCTAAAAATGGATATGGAGAAAGTGCTAATTCCTTAACCAATGTAATTGATTTAGGTTATCCAGGAACCTTACCTACACTAAATGAAGAAGTAATTAATTTAGCAATAAAGGCAGCAACGATTCTAAATTGTAAGATAAGACGTCAAATGCATTTTGATAGAAAAAATTACTTTTATCCAGATAATCCAAAAAATTATCAAATTACTCAAGCAAGAACTCCAATTGGTTATGATGGTTATGTAGAAATTGAGGTAAATGGGGAAAGAAAAAAAATCTTTATTGAAGAAATGCATATCGAGGAGGATACCTGTAAAAGTGCCCATCGTGGAGGGGTTAGTTTACTAGACTTTAATAGGGCAGGTGTCCCTTTAATTGAAATTGTTACAAAAGCTTGCATATCGAGTAGTGAAGAGGCAAAACTTTATTTAGAAAAATTAAAAGAGCTTTTATTTTATGGAGATATATCAGACTGTAAGATGGAAGAGGGATCGATGAGGTGTGATGCAAATGTATCTATTAGGGAAAATGTGAAAGATCCATTAGGAGTAAAATGTGAAATAAAAAATATCGGTTCCATTTCAAACGTGGCAATTGCTATAGAAAAGGAAATTGAAAGACAAGAAAAATTAGTAGATAATCACGAAACTTTTCAAGAACAAACTCGTCGTTTTGATGATAAATTAAATGATACTATTTTAATGCGTGTGAAAGAAACTGGTAATGATTACAGATATTTTCCCGAACCAGATATCCCTTATGTTGAATTAACTGATCAGATGATATCATCAGCCGTTACTTCTATACCAATGCTTCCAGATGAAAGAAGAAAATTATATATTTCAAGAGGGGTATCAGAGATAAATGCAAATAAATTAATTGCAAATCGAAGTTTAAGCGATTACTTAAATCAGTTCATAGATACCAGCTTAAGTTTTAAAGAAGCAGTTAATCTATTACTAGGGGATATATCAGGATATTTAAATAAAAATGAAAAAACCATTTATGATACGACTCTCACTAAGGAAAAGTTTCTAGACTTGATAAAGAAAATGGAAGAAAATACCTTAACCAGTAAAAATTTGAAAGACATATTGAAACAAATACTGGAAAGCGAAGATTCCATTGATACTATAATAAAAAAGTGTAATATTTCTAATATTACAGATACTAAAATGCTAGAGGATATTGTTCTAAAAATAATCAATGAAAATGAGGAAAGCGTACAGGACTATAAGGCAGGAAAGGATAGAGCAATTAAATATCTAATGGGCCAGATTATGAAGGAGACTAGGGGTAGTGCGAATCCACAGATAGTAAATAAAATTTTAATTCGTGAATTAAATAAGTAATTGAAAACATAAAATACATAGTGTATAATAAAAATACTAGGATGTGAATAAGATGAAAAAATATATGAAAGATCATAAAATTGTAGTCGTTGCAGTAATATTCTTATTAATATTAATTGTACTTGCTTTTGTTGTGAAAATGACCTTTTTTACAAATAGTGGAAATATATTTTATGGAGACCGCTTAAAAGGAATTAAAGAAGTAAAGATAACTTCTAGTCAGCAGAAAAGTATCACTTCTACATTGAAAGATGATAGTGCCGTCAAAGAGGCAAAGTATTCTTTACAAGGAAAAATTGTAAATATCATCATAACAGTAAATGATGATATAGGGATAGATACAGCGAAGTCATTAGCACCTAAAATATTGGATAATTTAGATGATGATCAAAAGAAATTTTATGATATTCAAGTGTTCATTAAAAAGAATAATGAAGCAACAGATTTTCCGATTATAGGGTACAAACAAAACAAAAAAGATAGCTTTGTTTGGACAAAAGATAGGGCGGCGAGTTAATTTATGAAAAAGAAGTTATTAATCATACCAATTGCAATAGCAGCTCTTGCTTTTATATTTGTATATAGATATTACAACCATGAAGATAAAAGTACTACCTTAACAGTAAGCGAAAAGAAATGGGTCCAAGATAATAGTAGAAAAACTATTGATATTGAAGTTGTAAATGATTACCCGATTTATGGTATGGATGGAAAAGGTGTTTTTTACGATTTCGTTGATGACTTTAGTAAAAATGTTGGGCTAGAATTTAATAAAATCCCATATTTAAAAGAAAGTGAAACTACAACAGATAGCCTTAGATTCCAAATTCTAGATAATGATCAAAAGTTAGCAAAAAATGATTTATTATTATTTGAGGACTATTATATTGCAATTGGAAAGAATTATGAAAGAATCAATCGCATTAAAGATATAAAAGATGTTACTTTTGGTATATTTGAGCAAGATGCAGAAACCTTAAAATACTATTTAAAATCAGCAACTGGAATTTCTTACAAGACCTATAATAATATAGAAGAAATTTATCAATCATTGGATAAAAATCAAGTGAATATGATTATTATTCCAAATGTGATGTATATGGATAAAAATATTTCAAGTGATAAGTATTCAATTAATTATTATTTTACAGAAATTACAAAAAAAGTAGTATTAACATTATCTAATAATAATGAGGAATTGAATAATATTGTAAGGAAATATTATACAAAATGGAAAGAGACTAGGTTTATTGAACAATATGATAAGGAGTATTTTGATTATTATATAAAAGAAAATAACTTGACTTCTAAGGAAAAAGCTTCCTTAGTATCTAAAGTTTATACATATGGATATATAGAAAATAAGCCATATGAAACTAAGAAAAATGGAAAGGTAGTAGGGATTGCAGGAGAATATATCAATAGGGTTTCTAGACTGTCAGATATTGAATTTAAGTATAAGAAGTATCCTAATAAAAAGAAGTTAGAAGAAGCAATAAAAAAGAAAGAAGTAGATATTTATTTTGATTATTATGGAATTACCAACAAAGGATATACAGCAACTATTTCAACCTTTATTGAAGATTATGTGATTTTAGGTAGCAAAGATAATAATTACATTATTAATTCCTTTGAGAGCATTAGAAATAAGGATGTTGCGATGTTAAATAATAATTCTCTATATAACTATGTAAATAGTAATGCAAAAGCTTCTATTAAAACCTATGATAATATTAATGATTTAGCAGAGAAAGCCCAAGATCGGATTATTATAGTGGATCGAAATATTTATGATGAATACCAAAAATCAAAATTTAAAAATTATAATATATTATATATTGATACTATGATGAATGACTATAAATTTATGGTAAAAAGTTCAAATAAGACATTTTATAACTTGGTAAATTATATCATTAATACGAACTCATATTATAATTACAAAAATAGCGGACTAGATATGTTAAATAAGTCTTTTCTAGAAGAGAAGAGTTTTGAGCAAATTTATATAGTAATTTTACTGATTATATTTTTACCAATTATAATAGCGGTTATTATATATTTCATGTTTAAGAAGAAAAAAGAAAAAAAGAAAGTAGTTATTACAGATAAGCAGAAATATATTGATATGTTAACATCATTGAAAAATCGTAATTACTTAAATACTAAAATGCCCGAATGGGAATCATCTAAAGTATTTCCACAAGCAATTGTTATTATTGATTTAAATAACGTAAAATATGTAAATGACAATTATGGACATGAAGAGGGGGATCAGTTAATTGTAGAAGCAGCAGGAATTTTAGTAAACACTCAACTTGAAAATAGTGAGATTATTCGTACAGATGGTAATGAATTCTTGATTTACTTAGTAGGATATAGTGAAAGACAAATCTCTGCTTATACTAAAAAATTATCTAAAGAATTAAAAAAATTACCTCATGAATTTGGAGCTGGGGTAGGATTTAGTATGATTACAGATGAAATTAAAACCTTAGATGATGCAATTAATGAAGCAACGCTGGAAATGGTTACGGATAAAGAAGAATACAATAAGGGATGATAGTATGATAGAGCGAGTTAGAAATTTTTTAAAAAAAGTAATGATGTATATTGCTAGACCTTATATGAGAATATTACCAGGACAACTCGCTTTTTTCTTTGTTGTTTCCCTAATTCCTTTAATAGCCTTAGTAGGTACGATAGCAGGTTATATGTCAGTATCAGTGGATGAAGTGAATCATATCTTAGATTCTGTTTTGCCTTTCGATGTGACAGATAACTTTATTACCTTTGTTTCTGGAAAAGGAATAACATTCAATATTGCTATCTTTTTTATTTCTGCTTTTATTTTAGCATCTAATGGTGCTCATTCTATGATTATTACCTCTAATGAAATTTACATGATTAATAGTAATAGTGTATTTAAAAGAAGAATGAAAGCAATTATTATGACAGTAGTATTAGTATTACTATTATTATTTCTATTAATTGTTCCGGTATTTGGCGATATTATCTTTAATATTTTAACCGGAGTACATGATAGAAATAAAATAGATCTAGCTTATGGAATTTATAAGATATTCCAATACCCCATTACTATAATCCTCGTTTTTTATGGAATTAAACTTCTATATGTGATGTCTCCCGATAGAGATATTAAACCTAAAACAACCAATACAGGGGCAATCTTTACAACCTTAGGTTGGATTATAGCTACTAAGATTTATTCTATTTATGCAGGTAGTTTTTCTAATTATAATATTTTTTATGGCAGTATCTCTAATATTTTATTCCTATTAATGTGGGTATACATTTTATCCTATATCTTTGTATTAGGAATGGCTTTTAATGCCAGTAATACAGAGGAAGATGACTTTAAAACGATGCAAATGACTTTAAGAAAATAAAGTCATTTTTATATTTGAAAGAATTGAAAATTACATTTAACAGTGCTATAATATAGTAAGCGAGGTTAGATCATGAAAAAAAGAATAATAAAACAAAAGGATAGGGTTATCAAATTTTTAAGGCTAGTAAAAACAGAGCATCTTATAAAAAAATACATTCATAATAATGTTTTATTTATTACATTTGTTTTGACTTGCGTATTTAATTCAACAATGCTTAGATTTCTTACTATGCATTTACTAGAAAATTATTTATCAATAAAACCCATTTTAGCGGATACAGCTATTTTAGTAATAGTAGGATCCTTTGGTTATTTATTAAAACCTAAAAATAGATTTGGTTATTATTTAACACTTAATATTTTATTTTCAGCCCTTTGTATGATTAATTCTATTTATTATACATTTTATACCTCATTTGCTTCTGTATCTATGTTGTCCCTTACACAATATATTGCATCTGTTGGAGATGCAGTGGTAGAAAACGTTTTACAATTAAAAGATATTATTTATATTTTAGGACCTATTATTTTAATTATTGTTCACATCAGATTAAAGAAAAAAAACTATTATAGAAAAATAGAAATAAAATCGGAACGAAAGAGAAAAACAATGAGGACCTTGATTGCGGGTTGCATAATTGCTGTTTTATTCACGATTTCCCTATCTGCACTAGATATCAGTAGATTTGCTAAACAGTGGAATAGAGAATATGTAGTAATGAAGTTTGGAATTTATATTTATCAATTAAATGATGTTATTACTTCCGTTCAACCTAAAATTAATTCTTTATTTGGATATGATAAAGCAATGAAGGAATTTAAAGAGTATTATAAAGATACAAAAAAACAGCCAGAAAATGAGTATACAAATATATTCAAGGATAAAAATGTATTGGTAATTCATGCTGAGAGTATTCAAACGAATTTATTTGATTTAAGTTTTAATGGAGTAGATGTAGTGCCTAACTTAAAAAAAATAGCAAGGGAAGGAATTTTCTTCTCTAACTTTTATCCACAAGTTAGTGTGGGAACTAGTAGCGATTCTGAATTAACATTTACTACCTCGTTACTCCCAACACAGAGTGGAACAGCATTTGTTTCTTATTTTGATAGAACTTATAATTCTATTCCGAAGATGATGAGTGATATGGAATATTATACTTTCAGTATGCATGCTAATAATGCTGACTTTTGGAATAGACGTGCTATGTATGAGCACTTAGGATATCAAAAATTCTATAGTAAAATAGATTATAATGTTACTAGTGAAAATACAATTGGTCTGGGGCTTTCAGATAAAGAGTTTTTTAAACAATCTATGCCTAAACTAAAGAAAATTAATGAGAAGCATGATAAATGGTATGGACTAATGATTATGTTATCAAATCATACACCATTTTCAGATGTAGAACATTACGGTGAATATGATGTTACAATGAAGGAGCAAGTTACCAAGGAGGATGGAACTACCGAAGAGATTGTACATCCCTATATGGAAAGTAGAAAATTAGGAAATTATTTTAAGTCCGCTCATTATGCAGACCAGGCAATCGGAGAATTATTTCAGGAATTAGAAGAAAATAAACTGTTAGATAATACAGTGATTATTATTTATGGAGATCATGATGCTAGACTTTCAAGAAGCGATTATGATTATATGTATAATTATGATAAGCAGACAGATTCTAAGTTAGATAAAGATCATCCAGATTATAAAGAATATGACTCTTATCAATATGAGTTAGGTAGAAAGGTTCCTTTCATTATTTGGACAAAGGATATGAAAACCACATCAATGAATAAGGAAATAAAAGATGTAATGGGAATGTATGATGTAATGCCGACTTTAGGAAATATGTTTGGATTTTATAATAAATATCAATTGGGTCACGACATTTTTGATATTAAGTCTAATAATATTGTTGTATTTCCAACCGGTAATTGGGTTACTAATAAGATATATTATAACAGTCAAAAAGAAGAATATTTATCTTTAGATGGAAGTGCAATTAGTGAAGAAGAAATCACCAAAAATAGTGAGTATACTACAAAGTTGTTAAATCTATCAAATGATATCATAGTATATGACTTAATTGAAAGATATAAAGAGGAAAAAGACATCTTAACATATAAGGAGGGAAGCTAAGTATGTCAGCAAAAAGGGTGAAAAGAAAGCCAAAAAAGACATTCATTATACTATTATTGATTATTTTTATAGTAATAGTAGGTAGTATCTATTTCCTATTTTTTAACCATAATCAAGTGAAAGAAACTAAAGTGGTATCTAAAATACCAGAATATGGTTATACATTAAAAAGTAATAAAAGTTCTTCTTATAAGAAATTATTTCAAGAACTAAAACATGTTTTAGAAAAAGAAAAGGTAAATGAAAAGGAATATGCAAAGGTAATTACTAAAATGTTTATAACAGACTTTTTCTCACTAAATGATCATGTCGCAAAAACAGATGTTGGAGGAACAGATTTTATTTATGAATCAGCCTTAGAAAATTTTTTAATAAATGCAGAGGATACTCTATATAAATATGTAGAGAGTAATATCTATAAACAAAGAAATCAAGAATTACCAACAGTGGATGAAATCACAATTGATAGTATTAAAACAATAGAATATACCTATGGAGAAGAAGGAATAGATGAAAAAGCTTACCAGATAACTGCTAGCTGGACTTATAAAAATAAAAGTACTGCAGATGGTTATCAAACAGAAGCTGTGTTTACTTATATACATGAAGGAAAAAAACTTGTATTAGTGGAAGTTTCAGAAAGAAAAGTAGATGAGGAAGAAAATCAAGATGAATGATTTTACTTCCTTTTTATATAATTATAGTGTATGATAGAATAAAGGAGGAGAGTGAGTGTGGATAATTATACAAGTTCATTCAATTATACTGCCTTAGGAGCAGCATTAGGAGCGTACACTGCTGTTATTGCAGTTATTGGAATACTTAGTATTATTGCTATGTGGCGAATTTTTACAAAAGCAGGTAAACCAGGTTGGGCATCAATTATTCCTATTTATAACATAGTGGTGATGTTCCAAATTGTAGAATTAAGCCCTTGGTTAATACTATTATTTTTTATTCCAATTGTGAATATTATTGCAATGATTGTACTAGTAATAATGATAAATATTAGACTTGCTAAAGCTTTTGATAAAAGTGCAGGATTTGCTATAGGACTAATTTTTCTAAATTCAATATTTATGTTAATATTGGGCTTAGGAGATTCCAAGTATGTAGGAATATCTAAATAAAAATAAATCACTTCAAATTAGAAGTGATTTTCTTTTTTTGGTTATTCTTATGGAGTGTTTCCCGAAGAACTGGTGTTTCCACCAGATGCGTCACCAGTATTACCTGTTTCGCCCGACTCGCCTGTATCACCAGTATGATCTTTATCATCATCAGGACTCTCTGGTATACTTGGTTTTTCTATTGTAGGAGTATCATTTTTATCTTGAGTAGTGTTGTTTGTTGAACTATTATTTTCCTCTTTGCTGCATCTTCCATTCACCTTAGTGAATCCCCATTTACATACACAAGATACTCCATCAGCACCTAATTCTTCATTAATTCCACAAGAATTTTTGGTACTAGGTTTGAAGGATTTATATTTAGAGGCATTATAGGTTGATTTATAAGGTCCTTCTCCAATTACTTTTTTTTCATAAGGTTCATTAATAGAAAAGCTAAATTTTTTTATCGTTTTATGTTTAGTAAGTCCAAGATTCATTTTCATGGCCTTTATAATATCATTTTTACTATAGGTATTAGGAACATAGTTATATAATTCCATACGCATTCTTTTATCATAAATCATAGCACTAGCCCCTTCTAAATATAACTGCTGGATATTAACAATATTAGAACTATTGCTACTTAACCCAATTTTTGTAATATCTTTAGCGACACTATAGAAAGATAAGATTTGTTTTGTTGTTAAGTTAGTATCTAAGCTATTGGCTACTGTATTTAAAACATTAGTGAATTGATTCACGCTTCTTAAAGATTTTATTTTTTCAAGCATAGCCTGAATAACTAGTTGTTGATTTTGACCACGACCAAAGTCTCCGTTGATTAATTGCTTTCTATTTCTAGATAAAACGAGTGCTTCTTCTCCATTCAGATGTTGTCTACCTTCTTTAATACAAATTTCAACCTCTCTATTAGAATTGTCAGTACATAAATCTTGAGGAACATCCACATCAATACCATCTAAAGCATCTACTAGTTTTACTAATCCCTTGAAATTAATTTTTGCGTAGTAATCAATATTTACATCAAAGAAATCCTCAATCGTATTAATCATACAATCATTTCCATAAGCAGCCGCATGGGTGATTTTATTTTCATCTTTACTAGGCCAGCAGGCAATTGGAACATAACTATCTCTTGGGATGGATAACATGGTTGCGTTTAAAGTTTTCGGATTAAAAGTAATTAAGATTAAAGAATCTCCATTAGCAACTGCATTCTTGGTTAAAACCTCATCTGTAGAATCAATTCCCATTAGAAGAATAGTAAAGGGCTCTTTTACTGATTTTCCAGTAGATTCTGTTTCTGATTTAGAAGTTTCTGATTTTAACATTTTCTTTTCTTTGCTTGTAATAATTTTAGTTTCCTCTTGAATATTTTCATATCCGGCAATATTTCCATAAATACTTGGATAATCAGTAGATAGGAAAATGGCATTTACATCCTTAGTATATAAATCAGAAATCATTTCGGTATAACTTTCATACTTGACTAATCGATTATCCTCGTTTAAGCTCTCATCTTTGATAATCTCCTGAGGAATAATATATCCCTCCGGAGAGGTTTTATCTTTTAGTATACCAATTTTATAGTCCTGAATCTCTTTAGCTTTTGTTATCTCATTATCTTTTAGTACTACTAAACTAGAAGAATAGGTGACATATTTTTTATTAATATTACTAATCGTTCCATAAAAATAGGAAATCGCATAACCGATTAGGAAACAAAGGATAGAGTAGATAATTAAAAAGATAATAAATCCAATTCTTTTAGATGGTTTCTTCTTTTTCTTTTTTTGAGGTTTATCTTTCCACACCAGTCTCATTTTAATAAATAAAATGAAATCAATCAGTACTAAAGCTCCCATTGCAATATATCTGATGGTATCTTCGACTCCATTTAATTTAAAAATATTATAAATTAAAAATCCACTAGATATTATAGATACCATAAAAAATATAAGTGCTACAACACTAGATTTCTTTCTTTTCTTTTTTTCTTGAGATGGTTCCTCGAGAATTTCAATCTTTTCTTTCATATTTGCCCCTCCAAATCTTCTTTAATCACTATTTATTATTATACAAAAAAATTAGGGTGTTTTCAACTATATTATGTAATTTATAATAGAGAAAGAAGAGTTTTAAATAGGAGCTTAATGATTTTGTGATTGTCAACATAATGTAAAACGAAATTTAATTTACATAAAAGTAAGTCAAGAATTTGTAAATTTGATATAATAAAATTAAAATAATGGAGGTGTTAGGCATGAATAAAAAAATAATTTTAGGTTTTTTCCTTTTTCTATTTTTTATTTATCCGAGTAATGGGAAAGCCTTGTCATCTTCGGAATATCAAAAAAGACATAATTGCAGTAATTTTGAACTTGCTAGAGCTGAATCAAACGGAAGTGCCACCAAAATTGGATGTTATAATACTTATCAAGATGCGAAACAGGCAATGAATGGAAATAGTAATCAGAATTTGTTTATCTTTGATGAAAGGGGAACTACTAAGATAGTAGATGCTAAATACGCTTTAGTTGATTTAACGGTAAATAATCTTACATACTTTTACGAAAGTGCAACTTTAACTACTAGACTTTATATGGCTGTTAATACATCATCATCCTATGGAGGAGTAGATGCAGCATTTATCGATGTGAATGCTTCTAATTTTGCAGCAAAGGTTAAAATAGCTAACTTTACGGGTTGGATTGCAAAAGAAAACTATGAAATTGTTCCTCTTGTTTGGGTAAAATCAAAGAGTTCTTATACAATAACCAATCAATCCATAAAGCATAATTATGTTGCCAAAATTCAAAATAGTTATAGTGGTAGTAGTGGTTCAACCATCGGACCTAAGCCAGATGGAATACCTGCGGGAACCTATTATAGTTATGATGGACATTATTTCTATAATAGTCTTACCACCATGCTAAATGATTATAAAAATAATACTTATAATCATGCAATTAATAAAAATAATCCATATTATAATTATTATATGTACTTATCGAACCACACAAAAACCACTTATTCTTCTTTTAATATTGATGAGTATATAAGAAATACATTAGGATATACAAAAGGTGTTTATAGTAATAAGGCGTACAATGGAGCTAGTAGACTATATGGTCAGGGGCAATACTTCTATAATACACAACAGGTTTATGGAGTAAATGCTTTACTATCTTTTAGTTTAAGTAGAAATGAAACAGGAAATGGACGTAGTAATTTAGCTATTAATAAAAATAATGGGTTTGGCTTAAATGCTGTAGATACCAATCCTACTCAAAGTTCAGATTGGTACCCAACCTTTTCTAAAAGTATTTTTGGGTATGCTTCTAAGTGGGCATCTTATAGTTATAGTTATGCAACAGATTGGAGATATTTTGGACCTGCTTTTGGAGATAAACAAAATGGTATGAATGTAAAATATGCAACCGATGCTTATTGGAGTGAAAAAATGGCTGCCAATTATTATAATTTTGATAAGAGTAAAGGGTTAAATGATTATAATTATTATCAATTGGGTGTTATCACAACACCTACAAAAGCCTATTTTGGCTCATCAACAACTTCAAAAATAATTTATGAATATCCAGAGCCAGAAGATCAGGTAGTAATTGTAGGAGAAGTTGGCTCTTGGTATAAAGTAGTAAGTGATATCAATATTGATAAAAACGGAAACAAAGTTGGTAATAATTCAGACTATACCAAACCATATAATTGGAATAGTAGTTATGTTTATGTAGAAAAAAGTAAAGTAAGACTCATAAACAAAGGAAAAAATGGGTTTATAGCACCTACTAGTGTAACGAATTATCAGGATAGTAATTATACATATGATTTATATATTGAAGATAATACTTTAAAACCAAAGGTAGCCATTACCACAAAAGAGACCAACTATTATTATGACGCTGCCTTAACATCAAAGAAGAATCAAAAGGTACTAAAAGATAAATGGATTATGGTATATAGTGCTTGTTATGATAGTAGTGGTAGGGTTATTTCTTATTTAGTAACTTCTGATTATAAATATGATCAAAAAGAATGGGTTCCTGCTGATTCGATTAAATTTATTACAAGTGGTTATGGAAAAGTAACTGTAATTCCAACAGGTGCTTATGCATGGGTAAACTCTTCTGCCCATAATCGTTCAGATACTGTGATTGGAGGACAATTTACTTATTCCTATGTACCTTTAATGACATCAGTAAATTCAGATGGCAAACTTTGGTATAAAGTTCCAGTGAACTTAGAAGGAACAGCAAACTCGATTGGATATATTTTAGCAAGTGACTCAGATATGCGGGTAGACTTAACAATGAGTTATGCCACTAACAACAATCCAATAATTTCTGCTAGTAATAAAACTCTTGTTCAAGGATCCAAATATAATCCGTTAGATGGAGTTAGTGCAACTGATCCAGAAGATGGCAATATCACATCTAAAATCAAGGTAATAACGAATACCGTCGATATAAATAAAGTAGGTAGTTATAAAGTTGTTTATAGTGTGACGGATAAAGATAATGCTACTGTTACGAAAGAGATTACTATAACCGTTATAAAAAATGAATCACCAGTTATTCAAGCTAGCAATAAAACAATTAAACTAAATTCTAAATTTAATGAATTAAGCGGTGTTACTGCTACAGATAAAGAAGATGGAGATCTTACTAAAAATATCAAAGTAATAGAAAATACAGTTAATACAAAAGTAATTGGAAATTATAAAGTAACTTATCAAGTAATAGATAGCTATGGAAATCAAGTTACCAAAACCATTACTATCAAAGTAGATGATATACCATTAGAAAAGAAATCAGGTAGATTTGATTTACATTTCTTGAAAAAATCTTCAAATAAACTAATTATCAAAGGGTATTCTACTATTGATGGAATTCATAATGATTTAAACACGAATATCAGTTATCAATTAATCTTTGAAAATATCGATAATGGTAAGGTCTATAAACAAGATTTAGAAAGGGTAGAGAATAGTTTTAATATTCCATATAATGTACCGTCCAATGATAAATATAATTATAAATATTCCTGGTTTGAGGGAGAAGTTTTAGTTGATAAAATACCTAGTGGAGATTATAAAATGTATATAGAAGCATTTAATGAATCATATTATTCTAAAAATATTATAAGTAATCAGTTATATAATGAACAGGTAGCAATTTATGAAACAAGTTCTAAATATGTATTAACTAGAAATAATTATTTTAGTCCTACTCGTGATTTAGAATTAGTTATCAGAGATCAAAAACTAGCAAATAAAACAACAGATGCCCTATCTAATCAATATGGACAATATGAGGATTTGAAATTTGTAAATAATAAACTATATATATATGGTAACGCTTTCAGCACAGGAATGAATTTATCGAATTCGGTTAAAGTAACAAGAAAAATCATATTTGAAAACAAAAACACTTATCAATCGTATAGTTATAACCTATCAAAGGCAACCAAAAAACTCTATGAAGTAAAACTGCCAGTTTCTGATAAACTTTCAAAAGAAAATGCATGGTATGAAGGAACCCTAGATATTAGTAATTTAGATGTAGGAGAGTATAGTATTTATATCACAACAGCATCCAATGTAGAAGATATTGGAGAGCTCAATGAACAGTTATTTAGAGATTTAGAAAAAGTAAAGGCTACGATAAATAATAAGAAATATCAGTTTAGAGTCAATTATAATAAACGTTATAGAGTGGAATTAATAATTACAAAATAGTTTTTAGGGAGGAGAATATGGAACAAAGAGTAGTAAAACCATTTACAATATGGAGGCATTTTAAAGGAACAAAAGCTTTAGTCATTACAGTAGCGAAACACAGTGAGACAAACGAGGATTTAGTTGTTTACCAATGCATGGATAATCATGAAAAGACGAATCATCAAGATGGAATTTATGCTAGACCCTTAGATATGTTCTTATCTGAGGTAGATCATGAAAAATATCCTGATGTAGTACAGAAGTATCGTTTTGAAGAAATTACAAACTAATATTAGAATAATAAAAATAGACCTCAGGGTCTATTTTTGTGCTATAATGAATAGGAAAGAAAGTTATATGAGAAAATAAAAAATATTAAATAACAAATGATAAGAACTACTACATCATTTAAAAATATACTATTTTTTGATTAGTTAAGGATGGATTTAAAATGAAAACAGATTTAATTACGATACCTAATGTAGGTAAAAATACAAAACAAGATTTACTAAATATAGGAATTCATTATGTAGAGGATTTAAAGGGAAAAAATCCAGAAGAGTTATATTTAAAGGATTGTCAGTATAAGGGTTATAGGGAAGATCGTTGTCAGTTGTATGTATTTAGAATGGCTGTTTACTATGCAGAAAATACCACATGGGAAGAGGAAAAACTAAAATGGTGGTATTGGAAAGATAAGTCATGAAAAAAGAATTTAGTTGTTGTTGATAAAGGTGTAAGCAAAGTGATTATTATGGATTACAAAAAAATGGTATTAAAGAATTTAGAAAAAGTTCATACGACAAAAATGGGAAGCGAAAGAATTAAAAAAAATCTTAGATTAAATACAGATGATGTAGTGGATTATTGTAAGAAAAAGATAGCAAATGATAGGTGTAACATTTATAAACAGGGTAAGAACTGGTATTGTGAAATAGAAAATATTATCATTACGATTCATGCTCATAGTTATACAATTATCACTGCACATATAGTAAAACAATGAACTAAGTCAAGAACGAGGTGTTAAAAATATGATATTTGCTTCATATTATCAATCTCCTATTGGAATCTTTCTGATTGTATCTAGGGCTAATAAAATCATTGGTGTATGGCAAAAAGACCAAAAACATTATTTGGAAAATATAGAAGAAGAAATCATAATATCGGATCAAATTCCAGTAATTATCCAAACGAAGAAATGGTTAGATCAATACTTTAATGGAGAAAAACCTAATATAGAATAATTAGTATTAAATCCAATGGGAAGTGACTTTAGAAAAATGGTTTGGAAAATACTTACGAATTCCTTATGGAACAGTGACCACTTATAAAAAAATCTCTGAAATGGTTGCAAAAGAAATGAATTTGGAGCATATGTCTGCCCAAGCTGTTGGGAATGCTATTGGACATAATCCGATTTCTATTATTATTCCTTGTCATAGGGTAATTGGTACCAACGGATCTTTGATAGGATACGCTGGAGGTTTAGGCCAAAAGGCTTATTTATTAAATCACGAGAAAGAGGATGAATGATTATATGGATAAAGATTTGATTGATTTAGTATTATCTATTGTTTCAGAGATTCCAAAAGGATCTGTTGCAACATATGGGCAAATCGCTTATTTAGCAGATAGACCTAAAAATGCAAGATTGATAGGAAAAATATTAAGTGTATCAGAATATTTTGGAGAGTATCCTTGCCATAGAGTAGTCAATCATAAGGGGAGAATTGCTCCCTGTTTTAAAGAACAGAAAAATTTTCTTCAACTAGAAGGGATAGAATTTAAAGATGAGATTCATGTGAATTTAGAAAAACATAAATGGAAAATATAACAGATAAAAATGCGTTTTCTATTCTAAAAATAAATTGAAAGATTTAAAAAATGATTGTTTCTATAAACGTTTAGGAGATAGAATATGAGTAAGTATGAACCATTATGGAGATATTTAAAAGAAAATAATAAGGATAATTATAAATTATCCTATGAAGAAATTAAAAATATTTTAGGTTTTGAGATTGATCACTCATTCTTAACTTATAAAGGCGAAGCAAAAGATTATAAGTATGAAGTAAGTAAAATATCACTAAAAGAGAAAATGGTGACCTTTACTAAAATATAATTTAGTATTATAAAGTGCAAATAGATAAAAGGCAAAAATTTTAAAATAGTAGGAGTAGCGAAAAGAAGTATGATAGTAAATGTAGGTGGAAGAACAGATATTATAAATTACTATAGTGAATGGCTAATGAACCGGATTAATGAAGGCTTTGTTTATTCAAGAAATCCTTTATTTCCTAGTCATGTATCTAAAATTAGTTTAAAGAAAGAGGACGTAGACTGTTTGATGTTTTGTTCTAAAAACTATCAACCAATTTTAAAACATATGGATAAGATAAATGAGAAATATCGAGTGATTTGCCATTACACTATAACTGCATATGGTAAGGATATCGAACCAAATGTTCCTAGTATAGAAAGTTCAATGAAAACCTTAATGCAACTTTCTAAAATAATTGGTAGAGAAAAAGTCTTATGGCGATATGATCCTATCTTATTAACTGAAAAATATACAATAAAGTATCACTTGAAAACCTTTGAATATATGGCAAAGCATCTTGCACCCTATATTCAAAGATGTATCTTTAGCTTTGTAGAAATGTATAAAAAATTGGAATATAATATGCCTGAAATCATTCCTCCTACAAAAGAAGATAAGGAAAAATTATTAATAGGAATTGGAGAAATTTCAAGGAAATATGGAATATATACTCAGACGTGTGGTACAGATCAGAATTATGAAAAATATGGAATTCATTTATCAGGTTGTACTACAGCAGAAATTTTAGATGAGGCACATCATGTACCATATAAAAGGGTAAAACCAAAACCGATGAGAAAGGGATGCCATTGCATACCAAGTAGGGATATAGGAGCTTATGATACTTGCCTAAATGGATGTAAGTATTGTTATGCTAATAAAAACCCAGAAATTGCAAAACAAAAAATGAAATTTCATGACAAAAAATCGCCTTTATTATTAGGAAATATTAAAAAAACGGATCAAATAACAGAGTCAAAACAAAGTAGTTTGGTCCGCAAAGATAAAAATGAGCAATTAAGTTTTATGTAGGTTGGTGTTTGATATGATTGTAAAAGAAAAAGAGGTAAAAGATTATTTAACCAAATCTAAAATTGGAGAGTATGCAATAAACCCTTATATTGGTTGCCCTCATCAGTGTAGGTATTGTTACGCTAGCTTTATGAAGCGATTTACCAATCATAAGGAAGCATGGGGAGAATTTATAGATATCAAACGATGTAATAAAAAAATTGATACAAAAAGGATAGAAGGGAAAAATGTATTTATATCATCTGTAACGGATTGTTATAATCCCTATGAGGAAAAATATTGTATTACAAGAAGTATTTTAAAACAGTTAGTAGGAGTAAATTGCAGATTACAAATAGCAACAAAAAATAAATTAATTTTAAGAGATTTAGATTTATTAAAACAAATGAAGGATTTAAGTGTTGCAGTATCAATCAATACTCTTGATGAGGACTTTAGAAGTGATATGGATAAAGCCAGCTCTATTAAAGAACGATTAGAAGTATTGAAAACATTACATAAAAATGGAATTTATACCATTCTATTTATGTCACCCATTTTTATAGGGATTACTAATTGGAAAGGGATCATTGAACAAACGAAAAAATATATTAATGAATATTGGTTTGAAGATTTAAATTTAAGAGGATCTTACAAATATGATATTCTAAACTATATAAAAGAAAAATATCCTAAAATATATCCTACCTTTGAAAATATTTATCTAAAGGGAAAAAAACAGGAACTAATTAATATGGATAATGAAATAAGGAATTATTGTAATTTTAATAAGATTCATTACTCTGCTTATTTTCATCACGAAGAAGTTATGAAAAATCGTGAAAATAAAAAATTAGGAAAGAAAAGTAATTAGGTTTAAAGTTTATTAAAAAATCGTATAATCAAAAATAAAACAGGGTAGAGATTAAGGAATCTTATGTAAGAAAGGAATTATAAAATGAATCAAACGAGATGTAAATGGTGCAATGTAAACAATCCACTTTATGTTCTATATCATGATACAGAATGGGGAGTTCCTAATTTTGATGATCACTACTTATTTGAAATGTTAATATTGGAGTCCTTTCAAGCGGGGCTTTCTTGGGAATGTATTTTAAATAAAAGGAATGACTTTAGAATAAGCTATGACGATTTTGATATAGATAAGATTATTCTGTATGATGATGAAAAAACAAAAAAACTGTTAGACAATAACAAGATTATTAGAAATGAACGAAAAATAAAAGCAAGTATTCATAATGCTAAAATTTTTAAAAGTATTCAAGAAGAGTTTGGAAGCTTTTATCATTATTTAGAGACCTTTATAGGAGGAAAAACACGATATGAGCTGGGAAAAACAACGAATAATTTATCAGACCAAATTTCAAAGGACCTTCAAAAAAGAGGAATGAAATTTGTAGGTAGTATTACGATATATTCTTATTTGCAAGCAATTGGTGTCATTTATTCTCATGATAAGGATTGTTTTCTTTATAAAAGATAGGAAGCATTCATGGAATAGTAAGTTAAATATTATAAAAATAAAAAGGTGGATATCCCACCTTAATTTTGTACTATATAAATAGTATAGGTATCACAGCTATTAGCCTCAAAACTCCCTTTTGATGTACTATCTCTATGAACCATTCCATTATTTCCAACAGAACTTGCTCTTCCTACAAATGAGAATTTAACATTGGGATAAGCTCTTCTATAATTAGCAGCTGTTTCACTTAAACTTTGACCATTTAATGAACTTTGAAAAGTAACGGTAACTGTTTTACTTCTATCACAACTTTCTGGCTTATTATTAGGAGTTGTAGTAGTAGGGGAATGATTAGTTTGTGTAGAAGAATTAGACACATTTGGCTTCTTTCCATTACTGATCGTAAGAGTAAGGGTTGTATTTTGAGAAACTTCACTATCTGCTTTTAATGATTGCTTAATCACTGTATTTTTAGTCTTTGTACTATTTTCATAAACAAAGTTATATTTTAAATTTAGAGATTTTAACTCTTTTATAGCAGCATCCTTAGTTTTACCAACTAAATTAGGAACTGTAACTTTTTTTCCTTGGGAAATGGTAATAATAATAGTATCACTATTTTTGATAGTATCTCCCTTTTTATGAGAATAACTAATAATTTCTCCTTCTTTTACCTCGGTATTAAATTCATATTTTTCTTCATAGTTTACCTTGTTTTTACTTGCCCAAATTCTAAAATCATCTATATTCTTAAATGATAACATAACTAGTTTTCCTTTAGATATGGTAACAGTAATCAAAGTTCTTTGCTCTACAATATCTCCTTTATTATAATTAGCTGAAATAACTTTATTTAAAGCGGTAGAATCATCATATTGATTTTTAAACTCGAGTTTTAATTTATTTTTTATGGCCCAATTTGTAATTTCTACAATATTGTATTTTGTCAAATCAGGTATTTTAATTTTCTTTCCCTTACTAATTGTTAAAATTACTTTATTTTCCTCATCATTTGGTTTTACCATGGTACCCATTTTTTTATTCTGCTTCATAACAGCATCTCGTTTGATATGATTAGAAAATTCTTTTTTGATTTCGTATTTTATAGAATGTTGTTTTAAGAAGAATATAGCTTCAAACTCCTCCATATTAGTAAAGTCAATCAATTTTGTATCTTCTAGTTGTTCTTCTTCACCTAATGAAAAGATAAGTTTTAGTTCATCACTACGTTTTATATTACCTGATTTACTTTGTTCAATAACAGTATCCTTATTTTTATCAGATATTTGAAACTCTACTTCAACATGATTTAATTTATTTTCCTTTATATATTTTAAAACTCTTTTAGAATGCCAAGTAGTCATATCAGGAATAATAATTTCTTTATCTGGATTTGGGCCCTCACTAATTACAATGTCTAACTCTTTGAGGTTCTTTACCAGTGTTCCTTCCTTTTTACTCTGATGAATCACATGGTATTCGTCTACTAAATCACTATATTCATATATCTGATTAATTTTAATTTTATTTTTTTGACTCCATTCTATAACTTCTACCAAACTCTTATCTCTAAAGTCTTCTACTTGATTTAACTTTAATATGCTCACAAGTTCTAACTTGGTAGCCATTTGAAATAGACTATATCCAATGATTAGTAAGGAAGCAATAACTACAGTAGATTTATTATTTCTTCGATTTGTAATTTGAGAAAAAGTATAAAATATAATAAACATACTAAGAAGCAGGTTACTAATCATTTCTATCATAAAATCCCCGTTATGCGGTAATAAAATAGAAATAATAAAGTTTGTAATAATACTTATAAAAGATAAAAATAATAAAAAGTTACATATTCTATGAGTCTTTCTTTTACCCTCTTTCATTCCATCACCCTCATTCTACTTATTATTATATAATAGTTTATAAAAAATAGATATGGATTATCGATAGTCTTTACGTAAAATAAAAGATTAGAAAAGATATTTAAAATATTCTAAATCTTAGAATTATTCTTCATTCTAAGTAGCTTTTATGATATACTATCATCAGGTGGTAGTATGAAAAACGTAATAATTATCGGGGCAGGACCAGCAGGCTTAACCGCAGCATATGAATTATTAAAAAAAGGAAAAGAGAAGTATAAAGTAACCATTTTAGAAGAAGAGAAACAGGTAGGGGGAATCTCTAAAACCATTTCTTATAAAGGAAATAGAATAGATATAGGAGGGCACCGATTTTTTACAAAAGAAAAAAAAGTAGAGAAAATATGGACTGAGCTTTTAAAAATTCAGTCTAAACCATCCTATGACGATAAAAAACTATCTACCAAAAAAAAGCTACCTCAAAAAGGACCAGATCCAGAAAAAAATGATCAGGTAATGTTGATAAGAAATCGAGTATCTAGAATTTTTTATGAAGATAAATTTTATGATTACCCAATATCAATTAATTGGAGGACAATAAAGAATTTAGGAATTTTTAGGACGGTAAATTGTGGAGTAAGTTATTTAAAATCTAGTTTATTTAAAAGAAAAGAAAAGAATTTAGAAGATTTTTATATCAATAGATTTGGTAGAAAACTATACTCTATGTTTTTTTGTGGATATACAGAAAAAGTGTGGGGAAGAAGTCCATCTAATATTTCAAAAGAGTGGGGCTACCAAAGAGTAAAAGGCATTTCTATTCGTGAGGTTTTAAAAGATGGAATTTTAAAGCTATTTAACATAAGCAATAAAACGAAACAAACCAGCTTAATAGAAAAATTTTACTATCCAAAATATGGACCTGGTCAACTTTATGAAGAAATGGCAGAAAAAGTAAAACAAATGGGTGGAAAAATTCTAAGGGGCAGTAAAGTTGTAAAAATAAATCAAAAGAATTGTAGAATAGAAGAAATTACATATGTAAAGAATAAAAAAGAATATACAAAAAAAGTAGATATTCTAATATCTAGTATGCCAATAAAAGACCTTGTAGAATCACTAAATGGGACAGAAAAGCAAGTTTTAACAATAGCGTCTAAACTACCTTATAGAGATTTTATCACAGTTGGAGTTCTAGTAGATCATCTATCACTAAAAAATAATACTAAAATAAAAACACTCAATCATAATATTCCAGATTGTTGGTTATATATTCAAGATGATAAAGTAAAATTGGGTAGAATTCAAATTTTTAATAATTGGTCTTGTTATATGGTAAAAGATAAAGAAAAAAAGGTATGGTTAGGACTAGAATATTTTTGTCAGGAGAATGATAGTTTTTGGAATCTTTCCGACCAAGAGTTGCAAGATTATGCCGAAAAAGAATTAAAAAGGATCAAAGTCATCGATACCAAAGTATTAGATAGTTGTTGTATTAGGGTAAAAAAAGCGTATCCCGCTTACTTTGATAGTTATCAAGAATTTGATAAAGTGAAGGCTTATTTAAACCAATTTGATAATTTGTATTGTATTGGGAGAAATGGACAGCACCGTTATAACAATATGGATCATTCTATGATGACTGCGATTAAATGCGTAGAACATATTTTAAAAAATAAAAAGAAGAAAGATGATATATGGAATGTAAATATAGAGGATTCCTATCATGAGGAGAGGCAGAAATGAAAAACTTATTCATGAAAATAAAAACATACCATCCCCCTAAATATATTTGCCTATTATATTTCTTTGTTCCGATTTTTATTTGTACCATTTCAAATTTAGCCAAAGAAAATGATATTTGGTTTTTATTAAACCATGGTGAATATGTATTAAAATATGGTTTTCCGATAATAGAACCATTTTCAATGCATCAAGGTTTTTCCTTTGTTATGCAACAATGGTTAACCTCTGTTATCTTTTATTTAGGGTATCATTATTTTGGAAGGTTAGGTTTATTAATTATACTAGAAATAGTAAATATTTTAATATTATATTTTTTATACAAGTTATGCATGCTACTAAGCGATGGAAAATATCATATATCTACTGTGATTAGCTGTATAGTAGATATATTGTTATTAACACATTTTATTCTGCTTAGACCCCAAATATTTACCTATTTATTTTTAATTATTATACTATATATTATGGAGTTGTTCTATCAAAATAAAAATACAAAAGCGATTTATTCTTTACCACTTCTATCCCTATTACAAATTAATTTTCATGCTTCTATGTGGTTTTTGATATTCTTGTTTATTCTTCCTTTTTTAGTTTGCTTAGTAATAGAAAAACTAAAAAATAAAAAGGATAATCGTATATTTCTATTATTAGGGATTTTATTTATTATGTTTTTAGTAGGATTCTTAAATCCTTATGGAGTAAAAAACATAACCTATATCTTTCATTCTTATGGAATAAAACACATTAATAATACAGTTGTAGAGATGTTTCCACCAGTGGTTTTGGGAGCCTTTAAAACATCAGTAGGACCTATGACCTTTTTAATATTGGGAGTAATTGTATCAATCTATATGTTTTATAAACGAGGACAAATTAGGTTACGATATATGTTTCTTTTAGCAGGTGTTACGATATTAAGTCTTATGAATGTAAGGAATTTTGCTTTACTAGTAATTGGATCTTTGCCATTTTTAGCATTTTATTTAAAAGATATAGAAAAAAAACCAAAAAAGAACGATAAAGAAATACCTAAAAATGTAAAAGGAAATTATATTGCTGTTTTATTATTTTTGACTGCATATATCATAACATTTGGTATGTATTACTCTAGCAAAGGGTTGACCAACTATTTGGAAAAGGGAATTGATATTTTATTAAAAAATAATGATAGTAAAGATATTATATTATATACGAACTATGCTAATGGTGCTTATGCAGAATATAGAGGATTAAAACCTTATATCGATCCTAGAGCAGAGGTGTTTTTAAAATCAAATAATCATAAGAAAGACATTATGAAAGAATACTGTCTACTCAACTTTGGTATACTGGATTATAATGCATTTATCAAAAAATATCAGTTTACCCATTTAATTGTTACCAAAAGAGATTTTCTGTATCAAAAAGTTGCCAAAGATAAAAGATACCGTGTTCTCTATAAAGAAAAAGAATATAAAATATATGAAAGAGTGACAAACTAGAACAAATTCAGATTTACTTTGATTCACATAATATAAGATACATGGTATAATTGGATCGGTGATGATATGAAAAAAATAAATGCTCTAATTGATAAAAATATGAATAAAATAGTAATCACATTTTTATTTTTACAACCTGTAATAGATGTAGTAACAGCAGTAATGCTTCATACTTTTAAAATTGATTTTACAGCAGGCATCCTCCTTAGAGTTTTGTTTTTACTATTTATGATTTATTATTTATTTTTTGTAAATCAAAATAGGAATCGAAAAAAATCTATATTATATATAATAACTATTATAGGATATATTGCCTTATTTAGTTTTCATATCATCTATATAAAAAAGGTTGGTGTACTAGGAAATGAATTAAAAAATGTGGCAAAAGCCTTTTATTTTCCAATTCTTCTAGTGTGTATATATGAAATGTTTAAAAGTAAGAAAAATATTATAAAACCTAGATTTTTAAATAATTTATTTATTATTTATGGTCTTTTAGTATTGGTTCCCAACCTTTTAGGTGTTGGATTTAATAGTTATACTGTAACAAAATCTGGAAGTATAGGATGGTTTTATACGGCCAATGAAATTAGTGCGATACTTTCTATTCTTATGCCCATTTTTATCTATATACTTTTAGAAAAGAAAAATTATTTTTTAACAATTTTATCAGGGATCATATTATTATATATTTTAACCTCTATGGGTACTAAGGGACCTTTGCTTAGTTTTTTGATTATTATCCTTTATTATTTAGTGAAGTATATTTATTATAGTTTTAAAAGAAAAAAATATAAATTAAT
>CAJUJA010000014.1:0-14604 GCA_910586635.1 uncultured Bacilli bacterium
TGATGTGACACCTTTTATATACAAAAAAAGCAATAAGTCGTATAAAATATTAATTGAACAAAATCTATACGAAAGGACTTATTGCTTATGACAATTATATCACAAACTCAAAGATATTTACCTCATGAATTAAATACAAAGTATTATGCCACTAAATTATATAGAAGCGGTTACCCTATTTCCGTTGTTTGTAGAAGATATAAAATTTCTAAATCTTCTCTTATGAGATGGAATAAAAAGTTTGATGGTACTAAAGAATCTTTAATTGATAAATCCCATAAACCTATCTCTAAACATCCTAACGCTCACACGGATACCGAAATTAAATGGATTAAGAATCTTATTAGGAGAAATCCTCATATTTCAATGTCTGAATTATATGGGAAATTAAGAGTTGATTATGGGTACTCTAGACATGCTGCTTCTTTATTTAGATTCCTTAGAAAAATGGGGTTCTATGTTGATAAGGAAAAACATACAAAATATGTTCCTAAACCTTATGATACACCTAAAAACATTGGTATTAAATGGCAACTTGATGTTAAATATGTTCCTAAAGAATGTTACTCTGGTACTGACAAAGAAAAATTTTATCAATATACAGTCATTGATGAAGCCTCTCGTGAAAGATTTATTTATCCCTATAAAGAACAATCTTCTTATTCTACTGTTGATTTTATTAAAAAAGCCATTATTTTCTTTGGATACAAACCTAAAATCATTCAAACTGATAATGGTTTTGAATTTACACACCATGCAAATACTAAAAGAATTCATCCTTTTGACATACTGTGTGATGAACTCAATATTGAACATAAATTAATAAGACCACGTACTCCTAGGCATAATGGAAAGGTTGAAAGAAGTCATAGAAATGATCAAAACAGATTCTATAATTATTTAAAATTTTATTCTTATAAAGATTTACAAGTACAAATGAAAGCTTATTTAAAACGTTCCAATAATATTCCTATGCAAGTTTTAGGATGGATTTCTCCTATTGAAAAAAGAAACAAAATAAAAGAAGCTTATGCAAATGTATAGCTTCTTAAATTAATATTTTTTTCGACTTATTTTGGTATCACATCATTGACAACTACACAAATACTCTAAGAATGCAATGATTAAGTTTCTATTTTGATCCATTGGATGATTTAATAGTTCCTTTTTTATGTCTAAATGATTTGATACTTTCTAATTTATCATCTTTCATTACATATACATGATTCAGTAATTGTATGGTAATACCATCATAATAAAGAATATTGAATTCTTCGTTAGGCAAAACAATTCCCTCTAATAAAAAATTATTTCTTGTAGCTTGCTTTTGATAATGAATTAAAGATGTTACATCTCCAAGTGAAAGATTTAATCCATTTTCCCTCACCTTAAGTGGGTTATCTTCTAAACCATTAATAGCATCCATAATATATTTTTTTTCATCAGTCATTTCTATATCTATATCTTTTCTTAATGGGTGAGTATGACCTAGTAACAATACTTTATTTCTTATTTTTCTATTATTTAAAAATTCATTTACCTGTTGGAATAGTTCTTTACTCATGATGTTAGTATTTAGCTTCCTTTCACATTTTGAATCTTCTATATATTGATTTAAGAATATAACTATTTGATTATCATCACTCATTGATACCTGACCAAATAAGGCAAATGCTTGCTCTAAAGACTCAAATTTCGGTTTATCTTTTATATACGATAAAAATTTCTTAATATCTTCTGTAATAATTATCATAGATTCAAAAGAATCAGAAAGCATTTCAAAACCAAAACCTGCTTGAGAAAGGGTTTCCAATGTTATAGGGATATTGTGTTGACTAAAAGTTTCTAAGGTTATATCTAAAACACCTAACCGCTCTAATACCTTTTTAATATCTTCATTCATTTATTTTATTTCCTCTCTTTATAGAGTTAATTATACCAATAATTAAAAATGTTTTCAATGTAGATCGGGTATTTACATTTGATCTACAAAATGATATAATATGAATCCATATGGAGGCAGATTATGAGCAACAATTTATCCCAATTCGGCACTTATGAATTAATACAATTAAAATCGCAATATAAAAAATACATAAAAGAGATAAATAAAGAATTAAACAAACGATATCAGGCAGGAACACCAGATCATATTGAAGTAATTTCAACAAAAAACAACAATGAGAGGTTACAACACTATTTAGAATCAACTTGTATTGAAGATATTCCTTTTTTACATGAAAATCTGAGGTTTTCACCTGGCAATAACAGAAAGGGTCGTTTAGACAAAGAAGAATTATTATTAATAAACAGAGAAGCAAATGACTTGGCTAAACATTATGGTATTACTAATTCATTTGAACTATCAAACAGACTTTGGAGGGATCGATCTCATCCATTATTTAAAAATCAATTGATTCAAGAATTATATCAAAAAGTTCAAAAACTTTCATATTTAGATGAGGTTTTCAGCGACCAAAAAAATTGTAGGAACTACCAAGGGTCTTATATTACATTTCAATACATTAAAAGTTATTTAGAAGATGTACTAGTTGAAGATAATTTACAGTCAGATGCTGACTTAGTTTTTAGGGATTATGAAAAAAAGATTGAAATTGTTACAGAAAACCTTATACCAATAGCACAACAATTGTTATTATCAAAAGACTCTATGCCAGGTGCAAGAATAGCAGTTTGTAATAATTCATTAACTAAGATAGCTAATAAAAAGCCCTCTTCTTTAATTACTTATCGTCAAAAAACGTTTATTGAAGCTATAGCATTTGGAACTACTCTAGGAAAACTTCAGTCTGAAAATTATGAAGATGCTAAACAATTAATTTACTTACCATACAAAAAGTAACTCCGTTTTTTATATAAAATGAAGTTACTTTTTATATTAGTTCTTCTAATTTAGTTTTTAATTCACTATCTGATACCTTCTCAACCAGGTTAGTAATTTTTTCCTTTTTTTCATATAATTTTAATTTTTGTTCATATTCAATTAGTTTCTTTATTGTTATTTGCAATTGTTTATATATAGCATTTCTACTAACATGATAATTATCTGATATTTCTCCTAATGATAGATTAGAAAAATAGTAATCTTCAAAGTAATTTCTTTGTTTTTCTGTTAATAGTTTTTGATAACAGTCATATAGGTTATTATAGTAAATATACTCTTCCATTTCCCCACCTACATAAAATCCTTAAATAAACCATAGATGTATTTTTCAATATCAAAAAGTTGCAAATCTTCTTTTGATTCTCCTAAACCAATATACTTTACAGGTAGACCAACTTCTTCTTTGATTGCTAAAACAATTCCACCTTTTGCAGTACCATCAAGTTTTGTCAGAACAATCCCTGTAATATCGGTAATTTCTTTAAAACTTTTTGCTTGTGATATTCCGTTTTGTCCAGTAGTAGCATCAATAATAAGCAAGGTTTCGTGTACCCCCCCCTCAATTAAAGAAGAAATAACCTTATTCATTTTTTCTAATTCTTTCATCAAGTTTACTTTATTTTGAAGACGTCCAGCTGTATCCACTAAAACTACATCATAATTTTCCTTTTTTGCATGAGAAACCCCATCAAAAACCACACTAGATGGATCGCATCCTTCTTCTTTCGAATAAAAATCTACCTCAATTTTATTTCCCCATTCTTTTAATTGTTCAATCGCTCCAGCTCGAAAAGTATCTGCCCCTACTAATAAAACCTTTTTTCCTTCTGCTTTTAGTTGGTATGCGATTTTCCCAATGGTAGTGGTTTTTCCTACTCCATTAACTCCTACAAATAGGATAACTGTGGGTCCCTCTTTTGCATAGTTTATTTTGTTAGTTAATACTTCATCATTAACATATATAATAAATAATTCATCTACAATGACCTCTTTTAAAAGTTCTGGATCCTCAATTTTTTCTTGCTTTACTCGATCTCTTAGTCTATCCATAAACTCCATGACAGTATGTACACCTATATCTGCCATAATTAAAATTTCTTCTAATTCTTCAAAATATTCTTCATTTATTCTTTCGTACTTATTCGTTAAGTTAGCAAGCAAAGACACAAAACCATCTCTTGATTTTGATAATCCCTTTTCATAAGACTTAATTTTCTCTTTTTCTTCTCTATTACTTTTGATTTTTGATTCTTTGTCACACTTTTCAGCATTTAAATCGCTATATTCTTTTTTTTCCTTTGTCTCTTCTTTTTTATTTTCCTGAATATTCCCATATTATCACCTGGCTAAATTATATCATGGATTTTATTAGAAGTAAATTTGTATCCAACTTTATTAATGAAATCAGAATTTATAAAAAGGTCCATTATAGATTTACAAATAATAATATTTATAGTATAATCTGTTTGGTTAGTTCTTTTATGTCAAAGAAAGGAGGAGTTATGAAAGATAATAAGCCAAATGAAACAAAAATAATTGTTTTAGGCGGTTTAGGAGAAGTTGGAAAAAATATGTATTGTATTATGCATAAAGACGATATTATTATTATCGATGCGGGAATTTCTTTTCCAGAAAGTGATTTACCAGGAGTGGATTATGTTTTACCTGATTTTACCTTTTTAAAAGAAAATCAGGATAAAATAAGAGCTTTATTTATTACCCATGGTCATGAAGATCATATTGGAGCAATTCCATTTTTGCTAAATCAAATACAAATTCCTGTAATTTATGCACCAAATCAAGCAAAAGAGTTAATTGCCGTGAAATTAGAAGATAGGAATATTAGATATGATAATTTAGTCGTTTATACCGAAAAGGATAAAATAAAATTTGGAGAAATGGAGGTTGAATTTTTTAGAACTACACACTCTATACCAGATTCTCATGGGATTAGTATTAAAACTCCAAATGGAAGAATTATTACAACAGGAGATTTTAAGTTGGATTTGACACCGATTGGACCAATGGCAAACTTATATAAAATGGCATGTCTTGGTCAAGATGGTGTAGATCTTTTAATTAGTGATTCTACTAATGCTTTAAATGAAGGATTTTCAACTAGTGAGTCTAAAGTAGATAACGCTTTAAATGACATGTTTGATCGCTGTAAAACAAATAGAATTATTATTGCTACTTTTGCCTCTAATATATATCGTTTAAAACATATTTTTGAAACTTGTTATAAACATAATAGAAAAATTTGCATTTTTGGAAGAAGTATGGAAAATAACATTAATATATCAATTAATGGTGGATATATTCATCATAAAGAATTATTAATATCTGCAGAGGAAGCCAACCATTTAAAACCAAATGAAGTTGCCATATTGTGTACAGGTAGCCAAGGGGAACCTTTGGCTGCTCTATCTAGAATTTCAAATGGAACTCATAGACAAATAAAGTTGAGACCTGACGATGTTGTGATTTTTTCGTCCAGTGCAATTCCGGGAAATGCATTAAGTATTTCTAAAACAATTAATAAATTATATTTAAAAGGAGTTAAGGTATATACAACTGCAGCACTTGCAGACCTACATACCTCTGGTCATGCTAATGAGGATGAGTTAAAGCTAATGATTAGGCTATTAAGGCCTAAATACTTGATGCCTTTTCATGGAGATTACAGAATGCTTAAGAGGCACGCCAATATAGGTGTTGATTGTGGAATTCCTAAGGAAAATACTTTTGTATTAAAAAACGGGGATTCTCTTGCCCTATTCAATCACACGATTAAGAGGACTGAGTCTATGCCTGGAGAGGATATATATGTAGATGGCAATAGAATTGGTGAAATTGGCGGTGCTGTTTTAAAAGATAGAAAAATGATGGCTAGAGATGGCATCTTAGTTGTTATCATCAACGTTGATATGAAACGTCATGAGCTGTTGATTAAACCTAATATTACAACCAGAGGATTTATATTAATTAATGAAAATGAACAATTAATTAGAAAAATAGAAGAAAAATCAGAATCTATTTTAAGAAGAGAACTATCCAATAGCAAATCAACATTTGCGACCATTAAAAGTAATCTTACCACTGAACTTTACTCATATATTAATGAAATCACTGGTAGAAGTCCAATTGTTTTGCCTATTATTATAGACATAAAAAAAGAAGTTAAAGCGGAAGTTTAACTTCTTTTTATCTTGCCTCTTCCTGAGCCCTTGTTTCTCTCACTACAGTAATTTTAATCGTTCCGGGATATTTCATATTCTCCTCTATTTTTTCCTTAATATCTCTGGCGATTTTATGAGAAGTTAGGTCATCTACTTCCTCTGGCTTTACAATTACTCTTAGCTCTCTACCAGCTTGCACAGCGTAAGCTTTTTCTACACCTTCAATATTATTTCCTACCTCTTCTAATTGAGTAAGTCTTTTAATATAATTTTCTAAAGAATCATTTCTTGCTCCTGGTCGTGATGCACTTAAAGCATCCGCAATTGCTACGATTACAGAAATAACACTACTAGCTTTTTGATCTCCATGATGAGATGCAATTGCGTTAATAACCGTATCATCTTCTTTGAACTTTTTGGCAATATCAATCCCGATTTCTACATGACTTCCTTCTATCTCATGATCAATTGCCTTTCCAATATCATGAAGTAGACCTGCTCTTTTTGCTAATGTGACATTTTCTCCAAGTTCTGATGCAATTAATCCTGATAAATGAGCTACTTCTATAGAATGCTGCAATGCATTTTGACCATAACTAGTTCTAAAGTGCAATTTTCCTATGATTTCAATTAAATCTGAATCAAATTTAGTTAATCCCAATTCAAAGGTAGCTTCGTTACCATATTCTATTATTTTTTGTTTCATATCCTTACAAACTTTATCATATAATTCTTCAATTCTAGTTGGATGAATTCTTCCATCTTTTATTAGTGTTTGAAGAGTTACATAAGCGATTTCTCTACGTAAAGGATCAAAACTAGAAAGAACAACCGCTTCTGGTGTATCATCAATAATCAAATCAACACCTGTAATTGCTTCTATCGTCCGAATATTTCTTCCCTCTCTACCAATGATTCTTCCTTTCATTTCCTCATTTGGAAGTTCCACAACCGTAACAGTTTGATCACTAGCAATGTCTGCAGCATATTTCTGCATTGATGATACAATCATTTCTTTAGCTGTCTTATCCGCTACTAATTTTGCCTCATTTTCTTGTTCTCTGATATATTCAGAAATCTCCTTTGTCATATTTTCTTTTACTTGTCTCATTACCAAATCTTTTGCTTTTTCTTTGCTAAAACCTGATATTTTTTGCAATAAGTCTAATTGCTCTTTTCTTATTTCTTCCACTTTACTTTTTTCTTCTTGGATTTCGTTTAGTTGCTCTGTTAACTTTTCCTCACGTTGATCTAGAGTAGCCTCTCTTTTTTGGTATAGTTCGTCCCTTTTATCCATGCTATTCTCACGTTGCAAGATTCTACTTTCCTGCTCTTTTAATTCTATTTTTTTCTCTTTAATCTCTTTATCTGCCTCTATCTTTAATTTATGAATTTCTTCCTTTTGCTCTAAAATAGAATCTCTCTTTAATTTCTCTACTTCCTTTTTTGCCTGGTTAATTAATCCTTCCGCCTTTTTAGAAGCTATGTTTCCTTTCAAATAATTAAAAATAAATTCTATACCAAAGCCAACTATTAATCCAATTATTATTAGTAAAATGGAAAGTAACATATTATTCATACATAACCTCCATTAGAATACATTTAAAATTTATTTAAATTATAATCTATATTACTATTGTAATTTGGTTTTTTTTCTGTGTCAAGGTTAATTTAAAACTATAGTAAAGATAAAATTTATCTGATTTTATTTTTTCTTTTCTTAAATTTTACTAATTCTTTTTTTACCTTTTGCTCTAAAGTCCTAGTTCCTGATGGAAAGATTTTTTGTAACTTTCTCATTTGAACCTCTTGCTCTAATAAATGATTAAATAGTATTAATGAACTACCATCAGCCTCCTGGTTATATTCTTTCTCAATAGTTCCATGGTATTCAATTAGGTCATCTAGGACTTTATCTTTACCTAAAACATTCCAAATATAGCTAGCACTCTTTCTTGCTAGTTGATACCTTTCTGAAAGACTTTCTGTAATATTTCGATCTATCTTGTTTATAATTCTTTTAGCTATTACTTCCATAAATCCTTCGTTTAGTAATTCTAGTTTAGTCTTTCCAGTTTTTAAATCATAAAGAGAAATTCCATTTCTTGAGTACTTTGTTCTAATCATGAGATTTTCCCTTCCACATACACTATGTCCATATAATTCGTGTGCTAGCACATAATAATCTTCGTCTCGATTTTGCGGTTTCCATATCACCACACTTACTGCATTATCCTCTATAGAACCCAAGGGTAGATGACAGGCCCTAGGCATTTTCCCATATATTTTTGGTGAATTACCGCTTATATTTTGGATTGCCTTTTTTATGTTTTCATGAGGTTTCATTTCATAGATAATAGTATTTCTGACAGCATCTAACACGATTTGTTCATATTTAGAACCATATAACTCTATTGCTGCATCGAGCAAAATGTTAATCTTTTCTTTACTAACATTTCCACTACCATTAATTACCTTAATACTTTCCATAGTAACTCCTTTGGGTGGTTATTATACCATATTTTTGTTTATATAAAAAGAGAAAATTATAATTTTCCCTTTTACTCCTGTGTCTCTTCTGTATTGTTAGCAGCCTTAGGATTTCTTCTTGGTACTGTAGTTTCAATATTAGCTACTAAACCTTCGTCCTCTTCCTCATTCTCACCTATTGGAGTATTATCGTTAGGCACCTCCTCTATTTCTGGTTGTGCATGATCCGAATCTTCCAATATATCAATCACTTGTAATCTTTTCTCTATAATAGACTGAAGCCCAGCTCCTGTTGTTGCTATACATTTAATTTGATAGGTACCCACTCCTAAATCCTCTGTAGAGTTCACTACCACATTATTTGCATAACAAATTGTTTCACCTCCTGAGATATTATCATCAAAGCTCTGATAACTTGGTAGAGAATATAAACTACCAATACGAATTGCATATGGTAAATAATCTAATGATACCTTGGGTTCATTATTATCTACCTTTATTATATTATAACTACTCGTAGATAATGTTATATCATCCTTTTTACTACGTGCATATATGGTCCCAGGGTCAGTAATTCTTATTGGGCCGTCATAAAGTATCCAGTTAACACTATCTATACTATATTCATTGATATAATTCTCCCCGGCATATGTAATAGTAATATTTTTTTCAGGAGTCCAAATATCTTCCTTTTCCACTTGAATAATTGGAGAAGCAACTTTAGATAAAACATCGCTTTTCTTTTTTCTTAACAAATTAGAGTTAGACTCTCCATCTATCGATACCATCTCAAAGACATTCGTATATGAATTACTAGCTGAGAAATGGTCAAATGCTATATACGATGTATTTTCCGGGATAGCTAATACCTCATTAATACTTTGATGCCAACCATATCCCTTAGAATCCAATTGTTGATTATTTTCATCATAGAAAGAAATATGGGCATTATGAATTTGTGCAATTAACTTGATATTCTTTCCTCTCATTTCTTCTGAAACTAATAACTTAATGCTTTTACTAGCATAACCTCCTGAGGCATTAATAGCTTGTGTATAAAAACCAGTTTCTTCATTATTATCATATGCTTCTATGCCCAAAGCGTCTTCAGGTAAGACAGACGTGTATTCCCTAACATCTGAATCATTTCCGTGTTGATTTACACTTTTGGCTTTCAGAGATGTTTCTAATGATAATTCTAATTTACCTGTATAGTTATTCCATGTTTTTCCTTCATCAATACTATATAGTTTTTCTACTGCTGTTTGAAAGTAATCAATCACTACCTCAGAATAACCTTGCTTTACTCCACCTGATGTTAAAATTGGATATTTTTTTTCTATTTTCATTCGTGGTATGTCATATATTTTAATTTCAGAGACATTGGTATATGAATTACTATCTGAAAAACGATCAAATGCTATATACGATGTATTTTCTGGGATAGTTAATACTTCATTAATACTTTGACGCCAACCATATCCTCTAGAGTCCAATTGTTGATCATTTTCATCATAGAAGGAAATATGAGCATTATGAATTTGTGCGATTAATTTAATACTCTTTCCCCTCATTTCTTCCGAAACTAATAACCTAATGCTTTTACTAGCATAACCTCCCGAGGCATTGATAGCTTGTATGTAAAAACCGGTTTCTTCATTATTATCATATGCTTCTATACCTAGTGCATCTTCAGGTAAGGTAGAAGTATATTCACTAATTGCTGAATCATTTCCATGTTGATTTACACCTTTAGCCTTTAGTATTGCTCCACCAGGAACTTTGATGCTTCCTGTATAGTCTTTCCACGTTTCTCCATTATCTATACTATATAGTTTCTTCACTGATGTTTCAGGATACGTGATGAAAACCTGACTATATCCATTTTCCACTCCATTTTCTGTTAAAATTGGATAGGTAGCATTCATTTCTTTAATACTAGGAATAATATAAGGGCTCAATTCATATAACACAAAATATCCACTATGAAACATAATATACTTAGTTCCACTAGGAATTAAAAATCTTTGAGTAGTAATACTACCACAAGATGCACTTTGTCTACTAATCTCCTTTTTATTTTCGTCATAGAATAAAATGTTAGCATTATGGTTTCCAGTATTAAATGTCATTTCTAAACTTTGATTCCACAATTGATTAGATATTTCTATATATTTTTCTGAATAATTACTAAGATTTTCATATGTTGTATTTACCTCATCATAAGCTTTAACACCTATTGCATCTTCTCTTAATGTGGAATTATATGTTGATATTGTGGATTCCTGTTCGTTTTTATCTATACTTTTTGCTTGGACTACTGTCCCTAGTGGTAACTCTAATTCGTCTGAATATTTTTGCCATGTATTTCCATTATCAAGACTATATAGCTTTTTTACTGCTGTTTGAAAATATTGAATATTTACCTTTGAGTATCCACTTTTTACTCCATATTCTGTTAAAACTGGATAGGTTTGATTCACATTCATCTCTGGAGAGGTAGAAATATTTATTTCATGCAAGTGAAAATAGCCACCTGAGAATCCAACATATCTAGCATTTTTAGGAATAAGATTAGTTTTTGTAATAACATTACCACTAGTAATGGTATCTGTTCCTACTATATTTTTATTTTTGTCATAGTAAGTGATAGTAATCATATGATTTCCAGTATAAAATGTAATAGCTATTTTTTGTTCCTCTATTTTTTTAGACAATTCTATATATTTTTCTACATGATTACTAATATCTTCATAGGTAGATTCATCTTCATCATAAGCCTTTACACCTATTGTATTAGTTGGTGTCTGGATTGTTGTTTTTGTGGTAGTGGTTAATGCAGACTCCTTTTTTACACTCTTAGCTTGTATTATAGGAGCATCAGTTTCAAATACTCCCGTATATAACTTCCAAGTATTTCCATTATCCAAACTATAATAATTTTCAATGTCATCCCTACTATCATATTGTATAGTAATCGTTCTGTCAGCTTTTACTCCATACTCTGTTAAAATAGGATATTCAGATAAACTATTTATTATTGGAGGAGTTGGAGCGTCTAAATCTAGAATATAAACGATTCTAGAAACCTCCTCCATTTTCCCTGCTTGATTTAGTCCCCTTGCATATACAGTGATGGTTCCATCGTCATTTGCTAAATTTAGTACTTCATTAGACTGGATTGTAAATTTTCCATTATATGCAGTATATACTCCATTTGTTCCTATTTTATATTGTATATTTGTATAATTTCCATAATCTATTTTTATTTCTGCCTCTGTACCATATTTTTTTGTTAAAACTTCGATATCTATATTAGGTGATTTTTCTACTATATTAGTTATTTCTATTACTTTTGTATTTGTATTTCCTACACTATCTTCTACGTAAATAGTATATTTTCCATTTTCAGATACAGTAAAGGTACTGTTATTTTCTAGCATAATCCCATAGTCCTCAAAATAAGATGCATCTTGTTCTCCCCTAGCATATCCCACCATTTTGACCTTTTGATCATCCGTTCCAATAATTTGAATGTCTAATTTGTGGGTTGGTGTTTCTAAATCTGCTCTTATATCAACTTTTGGTGCATTACTATCTATATTTGTGACTATTTGTGAACTTATTAATTCCCTTGAATTATGATCTATTTTTCCTCTTGCATAGATAATTGTATTGTTTTTAGTTATCTTTACTTTTCCAGTATAAGGTAACCAACTGCTCTCCACACCATCTGGATCAATTATCTTGTACTCTTTAATCTTAAAATGTGAATCATAATGGATTGTTGCATTTACAAATCTAGAAGGTTCTGATGGTTTTATTTCTATTCCTGGTTTCTCTACACTGTTATAGTCCCATCTCATAAATAAATTTCCCATCATTTCCTCCAGGGAATCTTCTATAATATAATAATGATCTGAAAACGTTATTAGTGTTCCATTTTCATCTTCTACTGTTACTGATGAATTTTCTTTATTGATTAACTGATCCTTATATTTTTCTTTTATTAATAATATTCCATGGTCATCGTATTTCTTCCATGATCCTTCTACTAACCACTTATACTCTCTTGAATCACTATTAGAAGAGGACGGGTAATTGAGTTTAAAAATCCAGTAACCATCACGATTTACTACCTCTGTATATCTAGGAATCTCTGTAATATTTGTGATTTCATATTCACTTTCTGCCTGATATCCTAGAGCATTCTCATTATATGCAGAAATGGTACAATTCTTATCAATTACAAATGGTTCTTCATAATTTATCCATTCCCCATTATTGATTCTGTACTTTTTAATAGTAGCATTTTTATCATAATTGATGCTTACATTTATCGAGGGGGTTGGTAATACTGTATCTGGTATAATACTTGGATTGGAGATTCCCTTTGTTAAAAATTCTACTTGTTTTTCAGCCATTCCATATCCCGTTTCGCTAGTAGCATATGCATAAATCGTTGCATTTTGATTTAATTCAAATGGCCCCTCATACTTTTTCCATTCTCCTAGCCCAATTCTATAATACCTATCTTCTGCTTTTGCATCATAATGAATAGAAACGGTTGTTTTATCGATAATTCCTTTAATATTATCTTTATCAGGGTTAGTAAAAATCGATACATTTAGATTTTCCCTTATTGGAGGTTCTTCAAAAAATGTAATATTCTGACTTATTTTTTCCATACCATATGAATTGATAGCCCTTGCATAAATCGTGCAATTTTTTGTAATCGTCAATGTATTTTTGTACTCATGATATATTTTTCCATCTAGACTATACTCTAGTTTTTCATAATCATTCGCACTAATTATTACATTTACTTTTTCCTTTGATGGGTACTGTACTATAATACTAACATTAGGCAATCTCCCTCTTTTTATATTCGTTATCAATTCGATGCTTATCTGCGAGGTTTCTCCATCTTCGGTAATATATTTTGCATATACTGTTAAATTTTTATCTACTATAAATGGTTCGTTATACTCTTTCCAGGCATCATTTACAGACAATCTATAATAAATTTTTTTAGCTCGTTTTTCTGTTGTTAAATGAACCTTGACCTGTTCCACTAATTCATCTTTCGGTTCTACATGAATATCAGGACCACTAATAGAGTAGCTTGGAGTTTCCTGATAATTTGGTCCATACTCTATTTTTTCTTCAGAACCACCTATTGGATCTGACGGATTAGATGGATTGGGATTTGTTATGATACTTGTTGCTATATAAACAGAATCATAGTTTGTTTGCTTTCTAATATCGATCAATTCATCGCCATCATATATATTTTGTGTTTTAATAATACGGGCCTCTACTATAGTATCATTACTCACTTCAAAAGCTCCAGTGTAATCTTTCCACTCCCCATAATTAATTCTATATTGTTTTTTATCTGCCTTTTCTGAATAATAAATTCTTACTAAGGTAGTATTCCCTTTTATGACATGATATGAGTTCGGTTCAATATCGACGGCTAATCTCCCATTTGGTGCTACAACAACATCCTCTCCATTTTCTAATGTGTATTTAATATATATGTTCTCTATATCAGATACTCTTATAGTAATAGGTCCAGTATAATCTTTCCATCCAGATTCTTTATCACTTCTAACTTCGTCTTCTTTTCCTAATCTCCATTTCCAATTAGTAGACTTCTCAGGATAATATAAGTTCATTGTAATCCAGCCCGCCCAAATTTCTTCTTCTTTGTTTTTGATGGTTACTGTTACTTCCTTCTCCTCTTTTACACTAATACCAGTATTACTTTTAGCTACACATACAATATTATGTTTTCCAATTGGGATAGTACTAGTATCTTTATATTCTTTATTAGCTATTGTACATTTTACAGTACCTCCACTTTTACCAAATTTATAACTAGTAGGTAATTTGTACTCGTCCCCATATACAAAGCTTTTTGGAACTTCACTTAATGATAACTGAGGAATTTCTTTCACTGGGGTATCATTGTTATTTCCTCCATTGTTATTTCCTCCATTGTTATTTCCTCCATTGTTATTTCCT
>CAJUJA010000014.1:14704-26220 GCA_910586635.1 uncultured Bacilli bacterium
GTTATTTCCTCCATTGTTATTTCCTCCATTGTTATTTCCTCCATTGTTATTTCCTCCATTGTTATTTCCTTCGTTGTTATCTCCTCCATTGTTATTTCCTTCGTTGTTATCTCCTCCATTGTTATTTCCTTCGTTGTTATCTCCTCCATTGTTATTTCCTCCGTTGTTATTTCCCTCATCGTTGTCTTCTCCGTTATGATCTCCCTCATTGTTATTGTCTTCTTTATCTTTGTCATTACTTGGATTCTTATTAGACTCTTTACTCATTGTTCTAACAGGAAATGTGATTTCCTTTGCATTTCCTAATTTATCGACTACTCTTATTGTTATATAATACAAATGATTTTCTAATAAATCTTTAAAGATATATGTATTTTTATTACTTTCTATAAAGTCTCCTTCATCAATTTTATAGTAGTATTTATCAATTCCACTTTCCAAATCTTCTGCTTTTATCTTTACTTTTATTGTAGAGGTAGTAGCCTTAGACATCAAATCCAATATAATAGGTGCTTCATTATCTATTTTTATTACTGTGGGATCAGAGGGTTTTCCTATTATTCCGTCCTCATTTACCCCTTTAAAATAAACATAGTGAATTCCACTTTTTGATACCTCTATATTTTTGGTATAGGTCTTTTTCCAACGACAATTTCTGGTAGTCTTATCCTGATTAATACAATACAGATAGTATTTTATTCCTTTTCTTGCTTTTGCATCTTTTTCAATTTTAATTGTTTTATTACTATGCCACTCTGATTCTTCTTTCGTATTAGTATCTATCACTTCTGGCTTACTTGGAATATCAAAGATGAAATCATAAACATTAAGAATTTTAAACAAAAAAAGAAATAATATAAAAAGGAATATGATTATCAATTTCTTTCTTTTTTGTTCTTCCTCTTTCTTTGAAACTACACTCGTTTTTTTTCTTTTAATAGTCATATTTCTCACCATCTATTTCTATTCTACATATTAATAATATAATATCATACTAAGAATCTTGTTGCAATTATATATGTGGGATTATTGTTAAGTCTATGTCAAAATAAAAACTTCTAAGAAGAATCAATTTTTGATTTCTTAAAAGCCTTTATAATACTTATTTTTTGTTTTTTTCTTCTATTGAGATATCGTAATATTCACGAACCTTTTTTTCTAGCTCTTCTCTTAACTCTGTATTATCTTTTAACAGAAGCTTTACATTTTCCTTTCCCTGTCCAAGCTTTTCTCCATTATATGCATACCAAGCACCTGTTTTATCGATTACTCCTGCTTCTACACCCAAATCAATTATTTCTCCTTCACGGGATACCCCTTCACCATACATAATATCAACTATGGCTGTTTTAAATGGTGGAGCCACTTTGTTTTTTACTACTTTTATTGTTGTTTTATTTCCAACTACCCCATCTCCAACTTTTAATTGTTCGTTACGCCTAATATCTAATCTAATAGTAGAATAAAACTTTAATGCTCTTCCACCAGGGGTAGTTTCTGGGTTACCAAACATAATACCTACCTTTTCTCTTAATTGATTAATAAAGATTGCTGTAGTTTTTGTTTTATTAATTGTTCCAGAAAGTTTTCTTAAAGCTTGTGACATTAATCTAGCCTGTAAACCAACGTGAGAATCCCCCATCTCTCCATCAATTTCTGCTTGTGGTACCAATGCTGCTACGGAGTCTATTACGACAATACTTACAGCCTCACTCCTAACAAGAGCCTCACATATTTCTAATGCTTGTTCTCCTGTATCTGGCTGAGATAGCAGCAACTCATTAATATTGACTCCAAGTTTTTGTGCATATACAGGATCTAGGGCATGTTCTGCATCAATAAACGCTGCTCTACCTCCTCTTTTTTGTTGTTCTGCAATTGCTTGTAAGGCAAAAGTCGTTTTACCACTTGACTCTGGGCCATAGATTTCTATAATTCTTCCTCTAGGGTATCCTCCTACCCCTAATGCGACGTCTAATGATAGACATCCACTGGAGCATACATCCACTTTACTGTGGGTATTTTCCCCTAACTTCATAATAGCACCTTTTCCAAACTGTTTTTCAATATCACTTAAAACTTGTTCTAGTGCCTTATCTTTATTTACCTCTTTTACTGCTTTACTCATTTTTTCCTCCTTGCAAATAACTTACAAATTTATTGTATAATATCTTTTTAAAAAATGCAAGATTTTTTTCGAACAATTGTTTTACAACTGTTTTTCCTTTGATACAAAAAGAAAAATCCTCCTATAGAAAGAGAATTTTTAGGCATATTTTTGAACTAATTTATGATTTCCTCTTTAGGAAATATTATATTTTTATTTAATGTAAAATATTCGACTGCAGATAAAACAGACATTACCATAGCAAAGTATAGTAGAAAGTCAGAAACTCTAACATTAAAAGATTCGAAAGGTAAGTTGTAAAAAAATGTTAATACAATTCCTATCATTAATGCTGCTGTTTTAATTTTTCCACTTTTTATTGCCGCTACTACTTTACCCTTCCCAGCTGCTTCCATCTTAATAGCATCTACAAAAATGTCCCTTAAAACAATTACCACTGGAATTATCACCGAAATAAATCCTTGGGATGCTAATATGATTAAAACGGAATCAACCAATATTTTATCTGCAATAGCATCTAACATTTTTCCTGTGTTAGTTACTTGATTATTTTTTCTTGCTAAGTAGCCATCAATAAAGTCTGTAATACTTGCTATAACAAAAATCAAACCAGCTATTATATATTTTACATTAACAATAATTCCTAAAATGTTAACCTTAGACCAAGTAATTCCTATTGTGTAAAAAGGAAAGGTCAAAATCCCAATTACAAAAAAACTCAAAAAGATTCTTAAAACTGTTAATTTAGTAGGTAAATTCATATATTTCCTCCCCATAATTTTTCCATAATACTTCACGATGTTTTTCCTCTTTTGTTAGTAGTGTCACAACAAAGTAAACAATAAGGGCAATTAAACCTATGATCATCATTCCATATACTAACGGTCTATAATTTATTTTTCTTTTATATTCCTTGGTATAGGGAGACTTAATCTTTCTTTTTTCATTGTCTTCTTTTTCTTCCATTTTCTTTTTTGCCTCTAAAATATCATCTAAAGATATTTTGGAGGTATGCTCAAACAAAAATTCATTAAACTCATCTGAAACATCACTTGGATCTAACCCTAAGTATTTGGAATAACTTTTAATATATTCTTTTAATTTATAAACATCTTTAAAGGCTCTAATATTCCCATTTTCAATATTTTCTAATTGTACTATAGAAAGGTTATTGTCTTCCGCTGCCTCTTCAATACTCACACCATTACTAATTCTAGTATCTTTTAAGTATTCTCCTAACTCTTTCACAGTTATAACCACCTCTTTATAATAAAAAATAATTAATACTTTATAAGCCATGTTCTGTACCTAATATTAGGTGACAAACATTTATCTACTGATTGCTCAGTCCTTGATTTAGTTGTTATTCCCTTATCAAGGCTCCCCTACCATAATTTGGGTTTCTCACTCGCGGGGTTTACCACGTTTCACTTTTTAGTTTCCTAAAATTCGTCACTGCGGCACTTTTCAGAGGGAATCCTTATCCAAAAGACTTAGGACTTTACCTCGCCGTTAGATTTCTCTACCTTAGGTTATTTTTTCCCTAAGCACGAACACTACGATCATCTCAGAATCGTGTGAGCATGGACTTTCCTCTATATCAATCATGATACAGCGTTTGTCAAAGTATTAATCATCTTTACCATATACCATTTTTTCTAATTTAGATAATCTTCGTAACAAGTCTAAGTTTGTAACTTCTGGTATATCACTACTACTATTTTTAGCGATTTCAGCATTCATTTTCATGTTTCTAATTTCTTGTTTTAGTCGCATAACCTCTCCAAGTAAATCTGCCTTTTCCTTTTCTAAGTCATTAATCATCGCATAAAATTGCTCATAGTCATTAATAATGATATCTAAATATTGATCAACTTCTTTCAATCTATAACCACGTGTATCTATTTTAAAATCCTTTTCTAAAATATCTTGTGGAGAAAGTTCTATCTTATTTTGATACATCTTAATCACCAATCCCTTTACACTTATATTATGGCATCAATGAATATTTTTGTCAATTATCTCATAGGCTTTTGCTACAATTATTTCCCTTTTTCTTTTTATATATTTCATATCATCAATCATTCTATTCATGATTTTTATTACTTCTAAAGCATTCATAAATATCCTCCTTTTTAGAAATTCTATCCTATTTTTCAAAACCTGTCCTTATTTTCGACAAAAGTAGAAAATTTTTTTGGTGATTCTTCCCTAAAAAATATGGTAAATTTATATAACTTATAGTATAATAAAGAATAGGTGACAATATGAATTATCCAAACGGAATTAAAAAGAGGAAAACTATTCATAATATTTCCTATAAAAATAGGGGTATGAATTTAGAGAGCGATTTAAATATAACGAATGAATACTATAGAAATATAGATAGGGCATATATTTATAAGAAGCCTACTCCTATTAAAATCGTGAAAGTAGATTATGAGTCTAGGCATTTAGCAACCATTAAAGAAGCCTATTTTCAGGAACCATCTACTACTGATTATAATGGAATATACAAAGGACAATATATTGATTTTGAAGCAAAAGAAACAAAATCAATTACTTCTTTTAGTTTAAGTAATATTCATAAACACCAAATTACACATCTAAAAAATATGCTCAATCATGGAGGAATTGCTTTTTTGATTGTTAGATTTGTAAGACTTGATGAGACGTATTTATTAGAAGCAAAAAAGCTACTAACTTTTTTAGAAAAGTATGATAGAAAATCAATTCCTTTATCTTATTTTCAAAAAAGTGGATATCTAATTAAATATAAAATTAATCCGCGAATTGATTATTTGGAAATTATTGATCAAATATATGGAGGTATACTATGAATAAAAAAGAAAACAATGTAAAAAAAAGGAGAACTACTTCTAGTAGTAATCATAAAAGCAAAAAAAATATTAAAAGAAGAATTTCCACAAATCCTGCTAAACTACCGAAAAATGCAAAGATTGGTTTATTAATAGCTTTAGTAGTTCTTCTATTATTATGTTTTATTAATATGGGAACCATTTTTACTATAGTAACTGCAATTTTGATTGCTATTATTATGGGAATTGCAAAACTATTAGATAAAGTTAGTCACGATAAGAAAAAGAAAAGAATTGTAAATATCATCTTAATTATTTTACTAGCAGGAGGAATTCTTTTACTGACTCTTTTTGCAGCTTTCTTAATTTATGTCACTATCAAAGCACCTGAGTTTAATACTAAGGAGCTCGATAAAAAAGAATCCACTATTCTTTATGATAAAGATGGAGGAGAAATAATTAAATTAGGATCTGAGATGAGAGATAAGGTTAAATATGAAGAACTTCCTCAAGTTTTAGTAGATGCTATTGTGGCAACAGAGGATTCTAGATTTTATCAACATAATGGATTTGATGCCCCAAGATTTTTAAAGGCTTCATTAGGGCAATTAGCAGGACGTTCTGACGCAGGTGGTGCTTCTACTTTATCTATGCAAGTAATCAAGAATACTTTTACCTCAACAGAGTCCAGTGGTATTCAAGGAATTATTCGTAAATTTACGGATATCTATTTAGCAGTATTTAAGTTAGAAAAAAACTATTCAAAAGAAGAGATTATCGAATTTTATGTAAACAATCACTTCCTAGGAGGAAATATCTATGGAGTTCAAGAAGCCTCTCGTGAATACTTCGGAAAAGAGGTTGCTAATTTAAACTTAAGTGAGGCTGCAACCTTGGCTGGAATGTTTAAATCACCTAATTATTATCGTCCCACTGCCAATCCCAAAAATGCGACTGCAAGACGTAATACTGTTTTATATTTAATGAGAAAACACGGTTATATTACCGAAGAAGAAGAAAACTTAGCAAAAGCGATTCCTGTAGATTCCCTAACTGCTGAAATATCTTCTGCATCTACTTCTGAATATCAAGCTTATATTGATACGGTTGTAGAGGAGGTTGAAGAAAAGTATGGAGTAAATGCCTATACTGCACCTTTATTAATCTATACTAATATGGATCGTTCAAAGCAAAATGGTATTAATGATGTTTTAAATGGAAAAACATATGGTTGGATTAATGATAAGGTCCAAACCGGTGTATCTGTCTTAGACTCCTCTTCTGGTAAAATCTTGGCCATTGGTGGAGGTCGTAATAAAAGTGGAGCTAATACCTTTAATTACGCAACACAAATCAACAGACAACCCGGTTCTACTGCAAAACCCCTATTTGATTATGGTCCTGGTATCGAATATAATAATTGGTCTACTTATGGATACCAAGATGGAGATGACAATTATAAATTATTCGATGATTCTCCATACCAATATTCTGATGGAACTTCTATCAATAACTGGGATCGTGGATTCTTTGGTCCAATTACGATGAGAAGAGCTTTATCAGCATCTCGTAATATTCCTGCTTTAAAAGCATTCCAAAAAGTAGATAATTCTAAAATTATTGACTTTGTTACTTCCCTTGGCATAGAACCAGAAGTATCAAATGGTAAAATACATGAAGCTCATTCTATTGGAGCTTTCACAGGTGTATCTCCTTTAAAAATGAGTGCCGCTTATGCTGCTTTCTCTAATGGTGGCTACTATAATGAACCTTATGCAGTTAGTAAAATTGTATTTAGAGATACTGGAAAAACTACAACACATAAATCTAAAGCAAAACAAGTTATGAGTGATTCTACAGCCTTTATGATTTCTAGTATTCTTCAAGATGTTTCTATTACTGGAGGAAAGCCTGCTAACGTTGCTGCAAAAACAGGTACTACTAACTATGATGAGGCAACTATGAGGAAATATAATTTGCCAAATGATGCAATAAGAGACTCCTGGGTCATTGGTTACACTTCCAAAACGGTAATTGGTATGTGGTATGGTTACGATACTATTAATAGGGAATACTGTTTAAGAAACTTACCTGCCACTATACAAAAGGATAAATTATTTCTAGCTTTAGCAAATGCAGCTTTTGAAAAAAATAAAGAGGAATTTAAAATGCCAAGTAGCGTTGTGAAAGCCCCTATTGGAGGATCTGAATCTGGATATGAATATTTTAAAAAAGGACATGAACCTAAAAATGCTAAAAATGAAGAGCCTACTAAATTAGCAACCCCTACTGGATTAAAAGTTGCTGTTAGTGGTAATAAGGTTACTATTAGTTGGAATAAAGTAAATAGATTAAGTGAAGATGAAAATTATGGTACTTTTGGATACAACGTTTATCAAGGGGGGACCTTATTAACCTTTACAGAGGCAACTTCTTATACGTTTACTACTTCTAATCCATATGGAACCTATAAAGTAATTGCAACTTATAAAAGCTATAGTGGTGCCCAAAGTGCTGCTGCCAGTTATACAGCAAAACAGGAACAACGTGCTGATACTATCACGGGAGGATGTACAGATACTCAGGTTAATTCAGGTGACACTTTACCAACTGGTGACAACTGTATTATAAAAAATAATGGAACAGTGCTTCCAAAGCCAGACTATTCCATTAGAATTAAAGATCTGGGCAATTGTTCAGATGACTCTTCTACCTTTACTTCAACAGTTAACCAATGTACTATTACTTATCTCATTACTTACAATGGAAGCTCCCATGAACTACGAGTCAATTACTCCATTGCTGATTCCCCATAATAACGAAAAAAAGAGAATGATTTCTCTTTTTTATGCCTATAATTTTTTTCTCTTTTCTTCTTTGCAAATGTTTTGTAATTTGCAACCATCACAACTCGGCTTTACCGCTTTACAATAGTATCTTCCAAATAATACTAGTTGTAGATGCCTTTTTGCCCAATCTTTTTTTGGAAATTTTTTCATTAGTTTTTGTTCAACTACTTTCACATTATCCTTTTTATTTGCAAGGTTTAACCTTTTACTGATTCTCTCTACATGAGTATCAACAGCAATTGCAGGAATATTATAGTACTCACTTAAAAATACATTCACAGTTTTTCTACCTACTCCAGGAAAACTTTCTAAAGCTTCCCTATTCGTTGGTACAACTCCATTATATCTTTCTATAAGAATTCTTGCAATGTCTTTTAGATATCCACTTTTCTTATTGAAAGAACCAATCGGTCTAATAATCTTTCGTATATCCTCTATAGGTGCCTCCATAATTTTAATGAGAGAATTGTATTTTTTATATAATATCTCTGTACACATATTTACTCTTTTATCCGTTGATTGGGCACTTAGTACAATTGCCATCAAAAGCTCATAATCCTTATTATAATTCAATTCACATTTTGGCTCTTTAAATAGCTCATCTAAATACTCGCCTATTAGTTTACTCTTCATCATCAAACCAGTCCCAATCCATAATATCTAAATCTATTTTTTTACTTTCCTTTTCTTCTATTTTCTCATTCCTATGTTTCTTATTTTCTAGCACATCTTTCTTTGATTTAATCCCCTTTTTCCCCCACTCATAAAGAATTTTATCAATATATCTTAAGTTAGATACACCATTAAAGGTAGCTTCCTTTAGTGCCTCCTTTATCAATTCCTCACTAATATGACTATCTAACCAGGCTTTTATAATTTCATATTCAATAGGACTCAGAGTTCTTCCGAACTCTTTTTCAATCATATCAAAAACATTAGAGTCTTTGCTATTCTGCTTGTTTGCCTCATCTACTACTAGTAGTGACAATTTACTATAAAAATCATCTAAACTAATAACATCTTCCATTAATCCCTTGTCATTTTTTCTCACTTCTACTTTGATATAGTTTTTATCTGTTAAAGCAGATACCATAGACATTATCTCCTCTAAATCACTACCTATTTCTAATGAAAAAAGACTTGGATCAAACACTCTATTATTACCCTTATTATATAAATACATTAAAAATATAAATTCTTCCAATTTAATATTTAATTTTTTATAATTTTTTAATAAATAAATGGGAATTACGATGTTACCACTTTTAAGAATATCAACTATTTTATCACCTTTCATGATATCATCTCCATCTCATGTGTATCGTATCATAAATAAAATAAAAAGAAAAGCATTACAAATCTAATGCTTTAAATTTTTTGTCTGTTCAAATTTTTTCTCCAATAACTTTACAGACCCCGATTTATCTCTTAAGATGCTAGATATAGATTTATCATTGTGAATATTATAAATAACATTTGCAACTAGACTAGAGCAATCACAAATATGTAGCCACTCTTTTTCACTATAGGTTTCTGGAATATAAGAAAGATTTGTTGTATAAACCCCACTAAGCATACCTTGATCATAGTATCGATCAAATTCCTCAATTCCTTTAGTAAATAATGCATAGGTTACTACTAAATAAATTTCTTTAGCATTTCTCTTATGTAATTCCTCTATTACATCAAACATACTTCCACCACTGGAAATCATATCATCAATAACAATTGCAGCTCTTCCTTCCAAATCATCATTACCACTATAGTCATGTGATATTACTGGATATTTACCACCATCAAAGTTATTATAATCTCTTATTTTAATAAAATTTCCTGCCTGCTTATCAATCCGATCATAATTAAAGGAGTTTAAGTAAACATTTCTTCTTCCTGTTGCACCAGTATCAGGGGCAATAAAGACTAACTTTTTTAGTTCCTCTATGTCTAAATCATTAATAAACTGTTCTAGAATCATGCTAGTAGCATAGAAATTATCAAATTCCATATTGCAAACTGCATGTTCCACACTTTGATCATAAGCATCAAAGGTAATAAACGACTTAATACTTCTATTCATATCTAATTCATGTAAATTTAATCCACACATCAAATTCTCACGAGTAGTCCTGCTGCTAGATGGAAGCCTGCATACAAAAGGGGCATTACAATATTTAAACTCTTTGCATGACTGTTACATGCCCCTATTCCATCTTTCAATTCCATCATTAAATCATTTGGACTTGTGTGATTAACGAGTCCATGCATAATATATTCTATGGAGTAATTGCCAATATCAGTCAACAGAAAAAGGTCTTTTCCTCTAACTGTATTATCAATTTCTACTTTTAAGTGACCATCTTCAAAAAAGTTTTCCTTTATGGGGGACCATTAATGTGTATTGATCTTTATCAATACCATACATATCTAGTAAACACTCATCTATACTCTTTCCCAACTTAAGATCACTTCTAAATACCATTAATCTTAGTTTTTCATTCTCTACTTGCTTTTTTACTTCTATATTCATCCGACTTCTCCCTCTAATAAAATTGTATCAACTTATAATAAATCCGACAAGAAAAAAGAAAATATAATATTAATACTTTCCTAAAATATAATTTTTAATCTCTTCTTTTTGATTATCTATAGTCCCATATAATATCTTATTTTCTATATCTTTATAAATCTTAGTTAAATACTCTCCTGGTCCCTTTTTTAATAATTCCATGATCTCTTCACTAGTAATTTCCAATTCTTTTTTAGAATGGATTTTAAGACTATTATAGGCCTCTGTGATCTTCTTTTTATCGATACCCTTTATAGCACCTGCAACGGAATTCACATATAATCCATAGTCATATAAAACTTTAGGATCCAGATTATTTAGTTTTAAGGCTTGATTAATAGAAGTAATTAATTCTTTCTCACTATTATTAAATGGATAAATATCAATTACATTTAAAATACTCCATACACTAATTAGCGAATCTGTATTCTTAATATCTTTTAATCTTTCTAATTCTAGTTCTTTTTCTAAATGAAATCTTAATAACAACTGTATTCCCTGCATTGCATTTTTATTAGCAAAAATTTTATCTAGTTCCTGTTTTTTTCTATTATAAGAAAGTTTTTTTAGTAAATGTTTATTTTTTTTGATTGCTAATTCCACTTCATTACTTAAACAAAATCCTAAATTAGTAGAAAATCTAATTGCTCTAAGAATTCTTAAACTGTCCTCTTCTAATTTTGCATCTGCATCTCCCACCGTCTTAATTATTCTTCTTTCTAAATCTATTCTACCATTTAAAGGGTCTATAATTTCTAAGTTTTTATCCATACATATTGTATTAATTGTAAAATCTCTTCTTTGCAAATCTTGATATAAATCATCAATATATTCAACTTCTAATGGTTTTCTATTATCTATATATTGAATTTCCTTTCTAAAAGTCGTAATTTCAAATCTAATTTTGTGAACCATCAAAGTAACCGATCCATACTCCTCGGATGATAAATCTATATCTTGAAAGATTTCTTGCAATTGTTTGGGTGTTGCTGAAGTTGTAATATCAATATCATTTGATTCAATCCCAAGTAAATAATCTCTAACAAATCCCCCTACCATATAAGCTTTATATCCATTATTATTAATCATATTTAGTACTTGTTTTGCTATTTCTAACATCTAAACCACCACTGTCATTATAACATAAATAGATC
>CAJUJA010000015.1 GCA_910586635.1 uncultured Bacilli bacterium
GACTTATTGCTTTTTTTCTATATTAGTGGTGTCACATCAATTGTAACGCTACAAATAGCAGTAAAATATTAAAATTGATATAATTGACAAAAAAAATTAATAAACTTATAATGAATTTACTGAGGTGATTGGATGACAGATATAGAAATTTCTAGAGCTGTAGAAAAGCTAAATATAAAAGAGATTGCAAAAAAATTGAAATTAGATGAGAAAGATTTAATTTTATATGGAAATGATAAGGCAAAAATAACTCTAGAAAAAGGGACTAAAAAAGGAAAAATTATATTAGTAACTGCTACGAACCCAACTCCATTTGGGGAGGGAAAAACAACAGTAAGTATTGGATTGGGAGATGCCTTAAATAAACTAGGAAAAGATATATCAATAGTATTAAGACAACCTTCTATGGGACCAGTCTTTGGTATCAAAGGAGGAGCAACTGGGGGTGGGTATTCTCAAGTCACTCCAATGGAAGATATTAATCTTCATTTCACAGGAGACTTTCATGCAATTACAATGGCTAATAATTTGCTATCAGCAGCTATTGATAATCATATAGAAAGAGGAAATGAATTAAAAATAAAAGAAGTGTTATTTAACAGGTGTTTAGATGTTAATGATAGAGAATTAAGAGAAGTTCAATTGAATAATAGAAAAGAAAGCTTTAATATTACAGCTGCTAGCGAAATGATGGCTCTATTTTGTTTAGCAAATGATCTAGATGACTTAAAAAAACGTTTAGGAAATATTATAATTGGAAAAGATGAATCAAATCGATATGTCTTGGCAAAAGAGCTGAATATAGAAGGTGCTTTAACTACAATTCTAAAAGATGCCTTTTACCCAAACTTAGTTCAAACTTTAGAGCACACTCCTGTATTGATTCACGGGGGACCTTTTGCTAACATTGCTCATGGGTGTAATAGTATAAAAGCAACTAAGTTAGCTGTCTCTTTAACAGATTATATTGTCACAGAAGCAGGCTTTGGATCGGATTTAGGAGCTGAGAAGTTTTTTGATATCAAATGCAGAGTTGGAAATATAAAGCCAGATTGTATTGTATTAGTAACCACAATTAGATCATTAAGGTTTAATGGAGAAGATAATTTAGAGAAAGGATTATCTAATCTAGAAGCACATATAGATAATCTTAAACAAAATAACTCAAATATTGTTGTTTGTTTAAATAAATTTGCAACTGATACAGAATCAGATATAGAAGTAGTGAGGAGATTTGTAAAAAGTAAAAATACCCCTTTTTCCTTAAATACATCCTATATAGATGGAGGACAGGGATCCATTTCTTTAGCTAAAGAAGTGTTATGTTTACTACAAAATGAAAACGAATTTGAGTATTTATATGACGTTAATAGAAATATCAAAGAAAAGATTAGCGATTTAGCGAAAAAAGTATACCATGCAGATAAAGTAGAATATTCTCAAAGGTCTTTAGATCTGATAGAGGAGATTGAGGAAAAAAGACTGAAAAACCTTCCGATTTGTACTGCTAAAACACAATATTCTTTGTCTGATGATAAAACAAAACTAGGGTATCCGAAGCATACTACAATTTTTGTAAAAGATATTAAAGTTTATCAAGGAGCGGGCTTTATAACAGTATTATTAGGAAATATACTAACTATGCCAGGATTACCAGAAAAACCCAATTATGAAAAAATAAATTTAGATAAAAATAATCATATTACAGGTTTATTCTAAAAATAAGAGACTAGTAAACGTAGTCTCTTATTTATTAATTTTCTTTTTGTGTTTTAGTAGTGATATCCTTAGTAAGTTTTGGTTCAAAAATTGTAATCTTATTGGTATATAATTTTCCATTATAACTAATTGAATATAGATAATTACCAGGAGTAGAAGGATCAACATTACTAATGTCTAATCGAATTGCTGATAAAACCTCTTGTGGAAGATTTTCCTTTATATAATCTGTAATATTTTTAGGAAGTTCTGTTCCTACTTCAAAAGATAGGTTATAAAGTGTAATATTATCTACATTAGGTAAGGCTTTAGGAATAATGGAAACCGTACCATTATATATTTTCTTATTATAAGTAATAGTATAAGTATAATTACCTACTTCGTTAATATTTACAGATGAGGTATCAAGTTTTAATTTGCTAATAATACTTTCCTCAATATCACGAGGATTTTTTAAATAATCATGGGAATTCGTACTCAAAATATTGCCTATTTCTAATTGAATATCTTGTAGTCTGATTTCATTGTTTTTAGCGTTTGTAACCTGTTTTTGTGTAACCTCTAATTTAACAATGCTATTGCTTTCAAATTTTACTATGTTTGGCATAAGAATACCACTTATAATACATAGACATCCTAGTGATGAAAGTGTTCCAACTACCATTTTTTTTAGTTGATTTGTCATATACACTCCTACTTTCTAATAAAAGTATATAACAAATTGCAACTTTATTCAACAAAAAGATTGAAATTAACACATATTTGACATATACTTAATGTAAGAGGTGATGAAGTGATTGAAGTATGGTTTATACTCTTCTTAGCATTACTGTTTTTAGAGTTAATTACAATTAATTTGGTATCTATTTGGTTTGCAATTGGTGCTGTAGCATCATTAATTACCGCATCATTAACAGATAATATAATGATTCAAATTATAGTGTTTATTCTAGTTAGTGTAATAGCATTATTAATAACCAAACCAATTGTAAAAAAACTAAGAAAGCGTGAAATAACACCTACCAATTTAGACCGTGTAATTGGAAAAATTGGAGTGGTTACAAAAGGAATTAGTAAAAACTCTTATGGCGAAGTAAAAGTAGAAGGAAGTATATGGACTGCAAAAGCAGAGAAGAAAATTAAGGAAAAATCCCAAGTAAAAGTTTTAAAAATAGAAGGCGTAAAACTTTTAGTTGAAGAAGTAAAGGAGGAGAAGTAATGGGATTAATAATAATTATTATCATCGTTGTAATTGTAGCAGCAGGTATTAAGATAATACCACAATCAAAGGCATATGTAGTAGAGAGATTAGGTGCATATGATAGAACAATGCAAACAGGATTGCATTATAGAGTGCCTATTATTGATAGGGTTGCAAATGTAGTAAGTCTAAAAGAGACTGTAAAAGATTTTGCACCTCAACCAGTCATTACTAAAGATAATGTAACAATGCAGATTGATACAGTAGTTTATTATCAAATAACGGATTCTAAATTATATACTTATGGTGTAGATAATCCAATCAGTGCCATTGAAAATTTGACTGCAACGACATTACGTAATATTATTGGTGAATTAGAGCTTGATGAAACATTAACATCACGTGATATTATCAATTCTAAAATGAGGTCTATATTAGATGAGGCGACTGATCCATGGGGAATAAAAGTCAATCGTGTAGAAGTAAAGAACATCCTACCACCAAGAGATATTCAAGATGCAATGGAAAAGCAAATGCGTGCTGAACGTGAAAGACGTGAAGCAATTTTGAAAGCAGAGGGAGAAAAGAAAGCCGCAGTCTTGATTGCCGAAGGAGAAAAGGAAAGTGCAATTTTAAGAGCAGAAGCAAAAAAAGAAGCTCAAATTAAAGAGGCTGAAGGAGAGGCTGAAGCGATTGTAAAAATTCAACAAGCAACAGCAGAAGGATTAAAACTATTAAAAGATGCTAAAATGGATGAGGCTGTATTAAAACTAAAAAGTTATGAAGCTTTAGTTGACGTAGCAAATGGACAGTCTACTAAAATTATTGTTCCAAGTGATCTACAAAATTTAGCAACTATTGGAACTACAATTGCAGAATCTATGGATAAAAAAAAGAAATAGAATAATAAAACTCACTTAGAAATTAAGTGAGTTTTGTATATTTTGATTAATTTTTCGTAGGAAATAGATGCATTAGCAGGAGAGGTACTTGGTAGATATATTGCTTCTATCCCTGTTTCTTTAAACAGATATTTATAATATAGATGATATGCCTTTTTCCCTGTTGTATATATCTTTGTTATCTTACTCTTTTTAATAATAGAAGAAATATCATTGGCTGTTACATTTCTAATACTACTATCACTAGAGCCTATAATTGTACAACTTTTTACGACATCCCATAAAGCAATATGATGTTTATTGAGAAATATTTTTTTGTCTTCAATAGAGACAGGAATATCCTCCTTAAAAATAGAAGATAAAACTTTCCAAAACTTATTTTGTGGATGTGCATAATAAAATCCTTCTTTTCTAGACTTGATGCTTGGTAGACTACCTAAAATTAGTATTTCAGAGTTCTTATTAAAAAAAGGATAAATATTATGAGTCACTGTAATTGTTTCCCTTGGTAACTGTTTCGTTTTACCATCTCCTTATCAATATCATTTAATACACAAAACTTTTTTATAAGCCAAAGAGGTTCTATTAAATCTTCTTTCATAGGATCTCCTGTAATTCTATGAATCACAATTTTTGGTCTAAGTAATTCTAATTGATTGATAACAATATCAATATACTCACTCTTTGTAAGAATATGAAATTTTTGTTTTTGGTATAGTTGTTCTAGGGCAGTACCCCTTAAAATACTAAGCATATGAATTTTGATTCCCTGAATATCTAACTGATTTAAGTATCTGACAGTATCTAACATATCATTCTTGGTTTCAAAGGGAAGTCCATTAATAATATGGACTACAACATCAATACCTCTTTTTCGCAATTTTTTAACCGTATCATGAAAACAATTTAGGCTACAGCATCTATTAATCAATTTAGATGTTTGATCATGAATCGTTTGAAGTCCAAGTTCAACTGTAAGATAAGTTTTTTTATTTAGTATTTCTAAATAATTTAGGCACTCATCTGTAATGGCATCTGGCCTAGTAGCAATATTAAGACCAAGGACTCCTTCCTCGCCTAAAACTTGCTCATAAATCTCTTTTAACCTTTCAACGGGTGCATAGGTATTTGTTCTTGCCTGAAAGTAGGCAATATACTTTGCACTGGGCCATTTTTTTTGATATATATTTTTGACATCATGAAACTGTTTTAATAAGTGATCCTTAGGTTTTCCAGCATATTCTCCACTACCAAGTTTAGAACAGTAAATGCAACCACCGACTCCTACTGTGCCATCTAAATTAGGACAGGTAAAACCAGCATTTAAACTAATTTTACAGACTTTTGATGAAAACCTTTGTTTATAAAAATAATCTAGGGTATGATACCTTTTATTGGTATTGCTATACTTAAATAGATTTTTCATATTAAACCTCACATAAAGTATATAGATAAAGAGCTTTTATGAGTTCTCTAGGACTTAGTAAGCCTTTTGTTTTAATATAGCGAAAATTTTTATTAATTAATTTATCATATAAAAGGATAGTTTTACTAATCCTTGGATTTTCTTTCCTTAAATGATTTGCTTTTTTTAATATTTTTTTATTAAATCTTCTAAAATTATAAATTTTTGTCTCATCAAAACCAAAATCCTGTCCAATTTGTTCACATGTTTTTAATAATAAATTATGAAAATTTAAGTTTTCTACTTTTAATATTTTACTAATTTCTTTATGTTTCAAAATGATATTTAAATTATGAAAAAGTATATCTTGATATTCTTCACTAGCCTTTTGAAATTCCCTATTTTTAAATGTAAACTTTTTACCAGAGAGTTTATGGTATACCTTCAGGGTATCATTATAACCAAATTTAATGTTTCTTTTGCTTCCCTGCTCGTTAAAATTTAAAAAGTTTGTTAATTTATTATTGGGTCTTATTTTTGTTATTTTAACCTTTTTTTTAGGCTTTTGCTTAATTCCAGGAGCAGCTAGATCAACGGCAATAATTTCATCAGCACCGAGCTCAATAGCTAGATTAATTGGTAGGTTATCAAACATACCTCCATCAATAAACTTAGATCCATCAATCTCCTTTAATTGAAAGGCAGGATAGCAAGATGCACTAGCCATTAAGTAATCACCAAGCTTATCCTTTGGGATTTTGCTTTTTTCTAGCTGAATTACCTTTTTGCTACTAATATTGATAGTAACTAATCCAAAATTAATATCGGATTGATAAAATTTATCATAATTAATAGAATGCATAAGTAGACTTTGAAGTTTTGAAACATCCATTCCTCTATTTTTTAAAAAACTATTTCCATAGATTTTAAGGGTTTCTTTGTTGTTTTTCGGAGTATGAATGTGATCTCCAAATAGAGCTTTCATATTTATTTTTTTCCATAGATGAACTGATTTTCTGTATTCATTTTGTACCATTAAAGCTCCGTTTAAAGCACCTACAGAGGTCCCTGTTACAATATTATAGTCAATCTTTAATTTACGAAGTGCTTTCCATACTCCTATTTGATAAGCACCCTTACTTCCTCCACCAGATAAAACTACTGCTTTCATAATTATCACCAGAAAATATTATACTATAAGTTTTAATAAATTACAGCAATTACTTAGAAATTTTAAGAAATAAGGGATGAGTGTGCTATAATGATTTTAAAGGTGGTATAAAAAGGAAAAATTATATAACAAATTAGTTAGATATAAGATTCCAGAAATCATAAGAAATTAAGAAATAATAATGAAACACCGATTATTAGAGAACTAGGTGATAGCGAATTTAAAACGGAATTAGAGAAAAGTTGTTAGAAGAATATAATGAAGTTTTACTTTCTAAAAATAAAAATGAACGTTTAGGAGAAATTGCTGATATGATGGAAGTAATATCGTCCCTAATTGAATTAGAAAACTCTAATTTAGAGGCTGTGATTAAAATGATGAAAGGAAAGGGATAAAAAAGTGGCGGGTTTCTAAAAAAAATTTTAGAGAAAATTGTAGAATAAAACTGATTTTTGAAAAGATGATTACAAATACTTCTTATATTGACTTAAAATATAGGTTCTAGTAAAATAAAATTATTGATAGTAGGTGATAGTATGACTACAAAAAGAAAGATTAAGTTAAAACCAGAAGCTTTAAAGATAATAAAAATAGGAGGTATTCTTCTTTTGATCGTTGCAGTAGCATTTATATTCTATCAAAAAAATATTCATGATTTAACACGATTAAATTATAGTAGAAAAGCAGCCCAAAATATACTTTTTAAGTTTAAAAAAAATGATGTGATTCAAATAGGGAAAAATAAAACATTAAATCAAGCATTTGAAAGTGAGTTATATCAGGAAAAGAATTTCACTACTTATTCAAAAGTAAACTATCAAAATCATCAAGATCTAATTAAAAATATTAATCAGTTAGTAAAGATAGGATATACCAACAGTGAAATTAATATGATTTTATCTCATGGGAGTAATCAAGATGTCAAGGACTTTATGAAAAGAAAAAAAGTAAAGTACCTAGAAGAATTTTATACTATCGACTATGCCAAATTAATAAATTATGATAGGTATGTTGCTTATATGGATAAATCACGTGAAGATGAAGAAACTAGTGTGCTATATGTGAATTTAGGCTTAGATAAAGAAGATTATACAGATTATACAGAAGTGAAGGACTTCTCCTATACTATGCTGGTAAATAAACACTATAAATTAAATGAAAAATTTATACCAGATCATTTGAAAACAATAGATACGAAATATGCTAGTGAAAAAGGAATAAAGGCCAATCATACGGCTACTATTTATGCTAAAAAAATGATAAATAAAGCAAAAAAAGAGGGTTATAACTTAACCATTAACTCTGCCTATAGAAGTTATAAAGATCAAGAAGAAATTGTAAATACTTACAAAGAATTATATGGGGATAGTTATGTGGAAAAATATGTTTTGCAAGCTGGATTTTCTGAACATCAAACAGGTCTAGGATTTGATTTTGGGAGTACAGATACTAAAATATTTGTTCAAAGTAATGAATATAAATGGATGGAAGATAACTGCTATAAATATGGGTTTATTCATAGGTTTAAGTCTAACTATGAAAATATAACAGGAATCAAACGGGAGGCATGGCACTACCGTTATGTCGGAAAAAAAGTGGCTAAATATATTTATGAAAATGATATTACCCTAGAAGAATATTATGCTAAATTTTTAAATTAGACTTACAATCAGTAACAAGCTATTTCTTTTAATTCTAAGAAGTGCTTTTTTTACTTGTCGGTAGACATAGTATCCAACTCTGACACAACTAAAGAATTAAAAATTTTAAAATCATTTTCAACAGTAACTTTGGAATCAAAACAATGATTATTTCTAAAGTTTTAAGAGAAATATGTACTCATTATAAATTTTAATAGTAGATTTGCCATTCACACAAATATCCGTACAGAGTTTCTTTTTAAGGTCCAAGTTATAATGTATATTCATAAAAAACACCCTTTCATATAACTAACTATATTCCAAAATAATTGTATAAATAATAATAACTGTCTATATTATTTATCAAGTTGTCTACATACCCCCTCTAGTTGTCTACTTTAACTTTACCACTACACAGTTCAAAATTCAGGAGAGCTGTCGCTCTTTTTATATTGACAAAAAGCTCGGGGGGGGGTATACTGTAAGCATAAAGTAAATAAATACGGAGTGATAGTAGTGAAAAAGATAATAAAAAAGAATTACAAAATAGTGGTAGGAATCATAATAGGAGTCATTATATCAGCAGTAGGAGCTTATGCAGCAACTACCATATCAAGTTCCAATATCTCTTATGATAATTCAAAATCAGGATTAACATCTACAAATTTGAATGGTGCGATTGATGAATTATATGAAAAAGCTAAGAAATCACCTAGTACTAGTGAGAAACCATGTAAATTGATAAAAGGAACAGGAGAAAATTTAAGAGATGAAATACAGTGTGGTACAGAAGGTTTTTATGTGTTATATACATTGGGAAATGATGTGCAGACTATTACTAAGTATCCTATAGAACAAGGTTACCTGATGACGTCTATACCTACTGTAATTGTTGATCCATCATATCTTCAAAATGAAGAATGTAATCAGACTTACTGTGCTCCTGATAATAATACAGCAATTAGTCAATACAGTGCAAATTTGAAAAAGTTGGGAATATCAGTAGGGAAAGTTGACAGGCCATCAATAAAAGATTTTAAAAAGGCTGGTGTTATTACTTATAGTAGTATCGAATATTGTGAATCTACTCAATATATTAGGTCAATAAATGATTTGGATGTAACGAATTTATCAAAGCTAGGAAGTTCATCAAATTTTTATATTAAGGAATCAAAGGAAACATCAGAGTGTGCTAATAATAAACATTCACAGAGTATAGGACTATGTATATATAGTCATGGTCTAGGAGATGCATCCTTTGGACCAAATGAGAGGCTAACAGTTATTATACCTAAATCAGATATTATATATTAAAAATAGGAGAAAATAGAATGGTTATAATTTCTTGATATCTTAAAAATAATATTAAGGAACGAAGAATTTCATTTTCATAATCTCGGAATATCTCAATATCAAGATATAAACTGAAAATGTAATAAGGTAAAATTGTTATAGAAAATTCATAATTTTATCTGATTGAACTCTAGCATCTTTTTCTAATTTTTGAGAATGACAATATGTTATTCTGAATATTAATATTGCAGTTTGATTTTGCTTTTCAAAAATGTGAATTGTAATAGTCTTGTATATTTTTAGTGTCAATATATATACTTCCATTTTTTTATATTTTGTTATGGAATAAAATACTTTTTACTTGGAAATTACCCCCTTTTATGATATTATGTTACTAGAATAATAAGAAGGTGTTGGCTATGTATCCACTTGGAAAGCAGTTTGAAATAGACTATAAGAATACCCAAGCAGAAAGTAAAGCAATCTATAAGGGTACAAACTATAGAATCAGTATTATTACGGAACGTGTAGTAAGGCTAGAATTTAGTCCAGAGGGAAAATTTGTAGACGAACCAACCCAATTAATTCAAAAAAGAAATCTTGGATATCCAGAATTTAGAGTAAATCAGGATCCTAACTTTATTGAAATCACCACGAAGTATTTTCAATTAACCTATATGAAGCGCCAACCTTTTTCAGGAACTAAAATAGATCCAATGAAGAATCTAAAAATCACGCTAATGTCTAGGGAGAAAGATCGACAGAGAACTTGGTATTATAATCACCCAGAGGCTAGAAATATGAATGGGAATATGGTATCTATTGATATTCCAGGAAATAAAATATTAAATAGAGGACTTTATTCATTAGAGGGATTTGCGAGTATCAATGATACGCCGAATAAAATTTTAAATACGGATGGAACTTTATCAGAAAGACCGGTAGGGAGTGTGGATATTTATGTATTTATGTATGATAGGGATTTTAAACAAGCCTTATTAGACTACTATAAAATGACTGGATATCCAGAATTAATTCCTAGATATGCACTAGGTAATTGGTGGAGTAGAAATCGTGATTATAATGATGAAAGATTAGAAAACGTAGTAAAAAAATTTGAGAAGAAAAAAATTCCGATTTCCATTATTTTATTAGACCATGACTGGCATTATAGAAACGTTGGTAAAAATATCGGATTAAAAACTGGTTTTACTTTTAATAAAAGTCTATTTCCGAATCCTAGTGAGACAATAAAAAAAATGCATGATAAAGGAATTAGATTTAGTTTAAAGGTGAACCCACAAGAGGGAATTTATCCACATGAAGCATATTATACTCAAGCTTGTAAGTATTTAAATATTGATGGAAATAAAATTATTACTTTTGATCCTCTGAACCCTAAATTAATGGATATCTATTTTAAAGTATTCCTTCATCCATTAGAAAATATAGGGGTAGATTTCTTTTGGAGTGATTACAATGGAAATCTGAATTTGACAAACTTATGGTTTAACAATCATTATATGTATCGTGATTCAGGGAGAAATCCCGCCAAAAGACCAATGCTTTTAGCTAGAAATGCAATTTATGCTCCACAAAGATACCCAGTTCTTTATGGAGGCAGTAGTGAAATTACTTGGGAAGAGTTAAAAAAAATTCCAATGAGATATTTAAATGCTGCGAACATTGGAGTTTCTTGGTGGAGCTTTGATGTTGGTGGAAATCATGGAGGTGTAGAAGAAAGCGAGCTTTACATTAGATATCTAGAACTTGGCGTTTTTTCTCCCATTTTAAGGTTCCATTCTGCACGTGGTAAATATTATAAAAAAGAACCTTGGCTTTGGGATCCTAAAACCGAGAGCATTGCAACAGACTACCTTAGATTAAGACATAGGCTAATTCCATATTTATATACAGAGGCTTATAATTATACAAAATCAGGAACACCCTTAATTCAACCATTTTATTATAATTATTTATGGACTTATGATGATGATTTATATAAGAATCAATACTACTTTGGATCTCAACTACTAGTGTGTCCAATTCTTACTAAAAAGGATACAGTAATGAATAGAACCATTCATAGATTTTTTATACCAGATGGAACTTGGTATGATTTTAAAACAGGTAAAAAGTTCTTAGGAAATAAAAAATACGTATCCTTTTATAGAGATGAAGATTATCCCGTTTTTGCTCATGCTGGAAGTATTATTCCGCTTTCTAATAGAAGTGATTATAATAATACAGGAATTCCAACAGATATGGAAATACATATTTTTCCAGGAGTTTCCAATACATATAATTTATATGATGATGATGGAATTACATCACTATATAAAGATGGATTTTATTTGAAGACGTCTATTGATTATAACTACTTAAAAAATAATTATACTGTAATTTTTAGATCAATTGATGGAAAAAGTGGTATTGTTCCTTCTAAGAGAAATTATAAAGTGGTATTTAGAAATGTAAAACAGGCAGATGATGTGAATGCTTATTTTAATAATGAGAAAGTTGCCTGTAAATCAAGTGTAGATGGAAATGACTTTATAGTAGAAGTAAAGCAAATTCCAACAATAGGACAATTAACAATTAGTTGTAGGGGAAATGATATTGAGATTGATGCTATCCGTTTAATTAATGATGATATTAGAAGTATCTTATTAGATTTAAAAATTAATACTTATCTAAAAGAGGATATTGATAGTATTATGTTTGGTAAAGAAACGATTAGTAGAAAAAGAATTGCGATTAGAAAACTTAGAAAAAGAGGCCTAACTAAAGAATATATGACTCTATTTTTAAAACTATTAGAATATATTAGTGAGTTTTAAGTACAATATCAATCTCTATAGCTTTCGATAAAGTCAAAAAACGTCTTTATATACTTTGTTTAGTTGTCAATAATGGGACAACTAAATGAGTCGTAAAAAATATTAATTAGGAAGCGATGTTTTTACATAAGCTTCCTTTATTTTATTTCTTTTCTCAATAGGAAAAATCCAATCTAGTACTTGCATTGGGATATTATTGGAACGTTTTAAATATACTTTCATTTATATTTTTAAGTCTTTCCAAGAATAAAACTTTAAGTAATTATAAAATTAGTTTTAATCATTTCTATGACTTCTTTCTACTTTTCCATTGTGTCTAGGAGTACGGAGCTAATTAGTTTTTGTTCAACTTTAAGTACATTGCATAATACATCAAATGGATAAATTCCTTTAGTATTTGCATGATGAGTAAATTCAAAATCATTATCAGTTTGTATGGTTTTAGGGTTGTATCCAAAATAGACAATGGCTCTTTTAATAAAATCAACAGTAGAATAAGAAGATTGTTCTTTATAAGGATAAAGAAATGGCAAGATATTGAAACTAGGAATCAGAATATTCAGCTATGTTTAAAACTATAAGTATTAAATTAATCAAATGTTGAAAAAAAAACATGAGAATGTTCTATATTAGTGTGGGATAAAACATTAAATATTTTATAAAATATTTTGTTATTCTAAGATGTAATTAAAAAAATTTGTAAAAACCTAAACTTAAATATGTTTTTTCTTGTTTAAACATTCATTTCGTATTATATTAAATACAAGGTATGATGGAATTCGGAGTGGTGGGATTGAAAAAGGGAATATTATAGATTTTATTATTAATAATCATAATGATGGATATAAATGAAGTGAAAGCTTCCTCCATAGTAGAAGCCTATACTTATAATCAAACTTTTGGATCAACAGATTATTGTATAACAGGAGAAGAGGCAACATGCAAAAATACAGACCTATCAAAAATATAAAAATAAGGTATAAAAGCAATAAGGAAAATGTAAAAGATGGATTCTATTATTTTTGAATTAATAAAATGGATTATAATAATATTTATTCAGTAAAAAACAGTGATTTCAAAGAAAAAATAGTGTATAATTTAATTATCAAACCTTAATTGAAAGTTAGTTTCTAAATTATTAATATTTGAGATTGTCGATGTAAGTATTTTTAGAAGAAGAGAACTTACTTCTTTTATTTTCTCTTTAAAAGTTTTTAATGCTTCGTAATTTAATTGTTCCAAATTCACTTAAATTTTTGATTTTTTCATTATCTAGTTTATGTTTACTTCTTTGTGTATCAAGTGTGTCAATATCTTTAGGCCACTTTTTTCGTGTTTTTATCCTGATTTTTCACTGCATTTTATTGACAAAGTGTTTAAAGAATAGATATACTACAAACATAGTATACAGGGAGTGATAAAATGAAGCAAGTGAAAAATATTATTTTGCTTTTATTTGCAGTTACAATAATCTATATGGGGAAGGTGGAAGCCTCTCCTGTGGTAAAAGCATACACATATAATCAGGATCCAAAAGCAAATAATTATTGTATAACTGGAACAGAGACGACTTGTAAAGAAACGTCTTGCTATATTAAGAATTCCGAAGCAAAGTGTGCTGCAGGAACCATAATAGATTATAAAGTGAACGATCAGGAAACTGTTAGATTTTATGTTATGTTTGATGAGAACAACATTCTTACTATGCAATCTCAAAGAAATACAATCTATAATTCTGTATGGTATGGTACCTCAACAGCATCTAATGATTCCACACATGGTCCTTTAACTATACTACCTGCTCTTGAACAGAAAACTGTGGGATGGACGAATGTAAAGGATCAATCATATACAATGGGAACCACGGTATTTAAAACGAACAAATGGACAGGATGTCCTGCTTCAAATGGTATACAACCAACTTGTAATACTAATACATATACACTTCCTAGTAGAACTGCAAAGGCAAGAATGATAACAGTACAGGAGGCAGTATTGTTTGGATGCTATTTTAAGAAAATAAAAACATGCCCAGTATGGCTATATAATTATTTAGCCCGATCTGCATCTTATGGAGGGACTAGTAATGATAGTGCAGCAGATGATGCCTATTGGACAATGAATGCATATAATTATACTATTGCATATGATATGTTCACAGAGGGAGATATTGACTATAATTACACGTGGGGTTGGGAGGGTCCTGCGGCTCATGGTGCTAGAGCAGTTGTAGAAATAAATAAGGTGGTAAAAGATGAAGCACCAGGTAAGGATTCTGTAATTAATATACCAGTAAAGGAAAGCAAAAGTGGAAATCAGGTAGTAGATGTAAAGGATACACTTAAAGTGGCATATATAGGATACTGTTTAGGAGCTATTCTTTTAATATTGGGGATCATGGTTTTATACCAAACTTATAGAAAGAGTAAATCCTAGGTAAAGTAGAAAAATAAAATATGGAATTGCAGTCAGAAATCTCTTTCAAATTCTGATTACAAATTTTAGAAAGATTATTGATACATTTATCGGTATTAAAATTATTGGATGAAATATCAGTTATAGTAGTTAGTCTACAAAGGAGTGAAAGTAGTCTTGTTACACAAATGGTTTTCATACTATAAGTTATATAACTTGAATTTCTAGTATCAGTCAGATTATCAAACAGTGTTAATAAATTTGGAGGATACATACATATGATGGAATATAATTCTTTTACTAAATCTTTATCTTTTCTAAGTTCTCCTTTAGCTTTTTTATTCATCACTACATAGCACCTTTATGCTTATAGATAAATTGTATCAAATAAAAAAGGAAATGTATGCAGCCCTTTCTGTCATTCTTTGTAAAAAATTTTTACCCTTTTCCACTGTATTTATTTAAAAGAGTTGAAAAATATCAATAAATTTAATATACTAAGAATATATTTTAAATATTGGTAGTAGTAGTAATAATGAATTTGTTAAAAAGAGAATCTATGAATTGGTGGGAAATAGATAACAATACATTATGAACTTGACTATCCTTTAAATATTTCGGGTCAGATCGTTAACTCTATTTAAGTGCATAGAAATATGAATTAAGGTGGTACCACGGAAAAATTCGTCCTTATTAATAGGGGCGTTTTTTATTTTGAGGAGGGAATATGAATGAGATTATATTGTTTTTAATGACTTATTTATTTGTATTTTTTATTTATCAAATTTTTATCATTAGAAAGGCAAAAAGGAAAAGTAGTAAAAAAAGACCAATGGAGGTCAATTACTTAATTAATAAATATCACGTTGATATAAAAAGAATAAATTATAAAAAGCTATTACTTATAATATCTTTAGTAAGCTCTTTAGATATTTCTATTCTTGTGACAATAATATTAATTTTTGATAGTTATTTTATAAAAATTGTAGTAGCATTACTACTAGTTATCCCTATCATTGTTATAAGTTATCATTTTATTGGAAGTTATTATAAAAAGAAAGGAATGGTTATAGATGTATAATTTTAAAAAAATAGAAGATAAATGGAGAAAATATTGGAAGGAAAATGAAACGTTTAAAACAGATATCTGGGATTTTAGTAAACCTAAATTTTATGCTTTAGATATGTTTCCTTATCCATCAGGAGTGGGGCTTCATGCAGGTCATCCAGAAGGATATACGGCAACAGATATAATCTCTAGAATGAAAAGGATGCAAGGGTATAATGTACTTCATCCTATGGGGTATGATTCTTTTGGACTTCCCGCCGAGCAGTATGCAGTAAAGACTGGAAATCATCCTAACGGTTTCACAGATCATAATATTGAAACCTTTACCAAGCAATTAGAATCTTTAGGATTTGATTATGATTGGAGTAGATTGTTAAAAACAAGTGATCCGAAGTTTTATAAGTGGACACAGTGGATTTTTAAGCAGCTTTATTTGGATGGATATGCTAAATATATTGATATGCCTGTAAATTGGTGTGAAGAGTTAGGAACGGTTTTATCAAATGATGAGGTAATCGATGGCAAAAGTGAACGTGGAGGTTTTCCTGTTATTCGTAAAAATATGAAACAATGGGTCATTGATCAAGCAGCTTTTGCAGAAAAACTTTTAGAGGGATTAGAAGAATTAGACTGGCCAGAATCTACTAAAGAGATGCAAAGGAATTGGATTGGCAAATCAGTTGGAGCTGAAGTGATATTTAAAGTAAAGGATACGAATCATCAGTTTAAAGTTTTTACTACTAGATGCGATACCTTATTTGGAGCAACCTATTGTGTTCTTTCTCCTGAACATGAACTTGTTGATAAAATAACAACAAAGGAAAAACAACAAGAAGTAAAAAAATATAAAGAGGAATGTTCTAAAAAAAGTGAATTAGAGCGTACAGACTTAAACCATGATAAAACGGGAGTATTTATAGGTGTCTATGCAATCAATCCAGTCAACAATAAAGAAATTCCGATCTATATATCAGATTATGTCTTATCTAGTTACGGTACGGGAGCGATTATGGCAGTTCCTGCCCATGATGAGAGAGATTTTGAGTTTGCTACAAAATTTGAAATTCCAATTGTTCAAGTCTTAGAAGAAGAAACAGGAACTTCTCATACAAATGAAAAGAAAAAGAAATCAATTGTTGCCGTAGTATATAATGAGAAAAAAGATCAGTATTTAACTATTAACTGGGGTAGTAATGGGGGAAGATTATTTGTAGGTGGCACTAGGAAAGATGAGGAGGATGCAATTACTTGTGCATGTCGTGAAATTAAAGAAGAAACTGGATATACAGATCTTGAATTTGTTCTAGAAGGATTTAAAATCAATCATCATTACTATGCTTATAATAAAGATCAATACTTTAATATTGAAGCAACTCCTATCCTGTTTAAATTAAATAGTGATAGACAAGTTGCTCAAAACTTAGACGATGATGAAGATTTTAAAGTGGAATGGGTATCTAGGGAAGTAATATTAGAAGAAATTACAGATGAGCTTCATAGGAAGACTTTTGAATATGTAGAAAATCCTACTGCTATGATAAAGGATGGGACACATATTCACTCTGAATTTTTAAATGGTCTAAATAAAGAGGATGCTATTAATAAAATGATTTCTTGGTTAGAAGAGAAAAAACTTGGTGTAAAACGAATCAATTATCGTATGAGAGAATGGATTTTTGCCCGACAAAGATATTGGGGAGAGCCAATGCCAGTTGTTTATTTAGAAGATGGTAGTATTCATATTCTAGATGATGGTGAGCTTCCCTTAGTTTTACCAGAATTAGAAGATTATAAGGGCCATGGAGGAAAAGCACCACTTGAAAATGCAACTGAGTGGAAGAAATATCACAAAGATGGTATGCAAGGTATAAGGGAAACCTCTACTATGCCAGGTTCAGCTGGTTCTTCTTGGTACTTTTTAAGATATATTGATCCAGATAATGATTTAGAATTTGCTAATCAAGAATTACTAAAACATTGGATGCCAGTGGACTTATATATTGGAGGACCTGAACATGCAGTTGGGCATTTAATGTATGCAAGGATTTGGAATCGTTATTTGTACGATAAGGGCTTGTCTCCTGTTAAGGAACCATTTAAAAAGTTGGTTCATCAAGGGATGATTTTAGGATCTAATGGGGTAAAAATGGGAAAAAGATTTCCAAAGTATGTAGTAAATCCACTAGATATCGTTCATGACTATGGTGCAGATACATTAAGACTTTATGAAATGTTTATGGGACCACTTGAAGCTTCTAAACCATGGAATCAACAAGGAGTAGAAGGCACTCAGAAATTTTTAGACAGAATTTATAGACTATATGAATCGGGAAAAGTCAAAGAAGAAGAAAATGAAAAACTAGAAAAGATTTATCATCAAACAGTAAAGAAAGTAACAGAGGATTTTGAAACACTTAATTTTAATACTGCCATTAGTCAAATGATGATCTTTATTAATGCCGTTTACAAAGAAGAAATATTTCCAAAAGAATATGCTCTAGGATTTGTAAAACTATTAAATCCTATCGCTCCTCATATTACTGAAGAATTATGGGAAATATTAGGTCATCATGATACGATTGCTTTTGGACCATGGCCTACTTACGATGAGAATAAAACAAAAGATGATGAAAAAGAAATTGCGGTTCAAGTCAATGGAAAAGTTCGTGCAACAATTAAAATTACAGAAAGTGATAGTGAAGAGCAAATAAAGGAAAAGGCTTTAAGTGCTGAAAATGTAATTAATCATACGAAAAACGGAACGATAGTAAAAATAATAGTGATTAAAGATCGAATTGTGAATATCGTTGTAAAATAAATGAGTTTAAAAGGAGGGATATGATGGTATATAATGAAACACATAAATTTGTTGCAGTAGTTAATAAAAATTTGGAAATTGGAAAGGCATTAAATGCCATTGCACATTCCTGTGCTGGGCTCGTTGGAATTGCACCAGAAGGGATCAAAGAAAAAATGAGTTTTATTGATTTTGAGGATAAAGATGGCTTATTACATAAAAGTATATCAGGCTTATCATTAATTGTTTTAAGGGGAAAAAATAACGAAATTAAAGGGTTAAGACAAAATTTCATTGATAATCATGTTTTATTTACTGATTTTACTGAAACTATGACAAAAGATACTTATAAGGAACAATTAGATAAAACCAAGCAAACCTCAAATGAAGATATGAATTATTTTTGTATAACCGCATTTGGAGAAAAAGAGATACTGGATCCCCTAACTAGAAAATTTTCTTTATGGCATTAGTGAAATTCATAAATAAATAATAGATATGGGACAAGGAATATGAAGAAAAAGGTTAAGCTATTTGTAGACCAAAAAGATTTAGAAGTTTTGTGTACGGACCATAATATAATAAATATAACCGGAATGATAGGATCAGGTAAAACAACATTAGCAAATAAATATAGGGATAACAACAATTATATTGTTATTTCCTTAGATTGCTTATATCGTGGACAAGATAAAGAGAATATGAATGAAGATACATCAAGAATCAATAGAATACTACAAAAAAAGTTTCCAAATCAAAACAATGAGCGATATTTTAAACAGTATTATCAGGAAATTATAAATTATATTGATAATATAAATAAGTCTGTTACCTATGTTTTGGAAGGACAACATATATATAGATATTTAAGTTTAAATGAAATAAAGGGTAAAGTAATAGTTAAAAGGACCTGTATTTTTAAGTGTTGGAAAAGGTCAATAGTTCGCCATATCAATAGAAAGAAGCTAGAGTTGAAGAACAATCAAATTACAAAAAAACAATACTACTTTAATATCTGGTATTGGATTAGAAGAAGAACAAAACAGTTAAAGTACTATGATGATTTCAACAAGTTTTTGTTAGGAATAGAAGAAAATTAGACATTATAATGTACATTATCATAAACTAGAAAAAGAGAATATTGAAATTTCCTTTATTGGGTATTCACTAATATAATTTTGAAGACATCTCATTACAAAGATGTCTTTTTTCTTTTTGAATATATAAGCAGATCTTTTTTTATATTTTTGTCAAAGATAATTTCTTGATTGCCAGTAAATAAATTTCTCATTTGCATTTTAAATTGTTGTGGAATACTTCTATTTTTTTGAATAAAATAATTTAATGTTTTTAACATTTTATCTTCTCTAACATTTTTCTTATTTAGTTTTATTGAATGGACAAGATTATATTCATCTATACTAATTAGCATTCTAGCTAGAATAAAATATAATCTATATAGATTATATTCTGGTTTTAGTTCCCCAAATAAATCATTGTATGTTCTCACATTCTTATTTGTTTTAATTAATTTTCCTATCTCATCTGGAACAGTGTGATAAAATGTAAAGTCATGATCAATCGCAAAGAAGTTATATTTTTTATCCCATAAAAGATTATTCAGTTTTAAGTCAGTTACGATATACTCTAATTTGGTGATTCTCATTACTAATTCTGTTAACTTATCAATAATTTTGGTTTTATGTTCAATAGACTCTTGATGAAATTGTCTATATCCCGTTGTTCCATCTATATAAAGCATTTTTTGAGTTTGTAAATTCCCTTCCTCATCTAAATAAATCGTATCAGGAGTAACTAGGTAATTAGGACAACTAGTATTAGAAAGGTTTATAAGGTTTTCTTTCATTATTTTTCTTGTTTCTATTCCTAAAGTTTTTTTATATTTCTTATAACAGAAATCATCTCCCATAGTTCTATATACTTTAGCCGTTCCACCATAACTAATAATTGCACTTTCATTTAAATTTAATGTAGAAATTTTTTCTATATTTATTCCCATAAAATAATTTACTCCCTTGACACACATGTGGCTTATTATAACATAAATATGTCAACTAATCAATCAAATTAATAAACATTTAGAAAAATTTATTATTATACGGTATAATTATAATTAAAAGGTAAAATTATGAATAATGGTAAAAGTGCTAAAGAACGTATTGATGAAAAGTTGGAAGATAGAGGTTGGGGAAAATATGATATTCTTGCTGATTATCATTCTTCTAATGATGATAGGGAGTTACCCCCCTTACCTTTATCAAATGAAGAATATCAAAATTCAAACTTATGTGATATATATTTTGAGTTAAGAGATCGAGTAACTAAAGGGAATCATTATCCAGAGCCTTCAGGAGATGAATTTTGGAAGATGGAAGAAGCAATGTTTGAGATAGGTAGTAATCCAGATTTACGAAATAAAAATAAAGATAGTAGAAATAGAAAATAGTCATTATACTATTTTTTATTATCTCTTTAAATGCATCATAAAAAAGTAAGAAAATCATTACTCATTTTCTTATCTTAATCCTAATTTGATTTCAACTTCTTTTTTGTTACCATATTAGCAAGAATAATCAATATTACAGAAAAGATGATTAATACGCCCATATTCAATAGGATATCTTGAATCGCATCTATGTTCACTACTTCTATATTCTTTATCATCTCATTTGTATTAATATACCAATAAGATGGCAAAATATGAGCAATATTTAATACACTTTTAGGAAGGAATTCTACAGGAACAAAGGCCCCACATAAGAAGCTTGATCCTAGTGCTACTACATTAATGATACCATTAATAGCATTTTTATTATTAATTAATGTACTAATTAAAAAGGCAATCGTTAATGCACATAAAGTAAAGATAAAAGAATTGATTATACATATCATTCCATATGAGGTAAAAATTATTTTTCCGCATAAAATGATACTTAATCCTACATAGATTATCCAAAGTACTATAGCCAAAAGCATATTAGATAGTAATAAAATTCGATTGTGTTTTTTGTAATCCATACTACTAATTGTTGTTCTCCTTTTGATATTTTCTTCATGAAAACTAGATAGGATTAAACAAATTACATAAATAGAGCCTGCTAAAATACTATAATTTAAAAAATTATAATAGAAAACCATTTTTTCGATACTATTTGTATCTTTTTTTGTAGTGAGTTCTATCTTAGTTTTTTTATCTAATGTTTTATTTATTTTTTCGATTAATTTAGACTCATCTTTTTCCATACATTGATAAGTATTTGCCACTTTTAAATACCTTTTTAAAAGCATATTGGCATATGATGCTTGATAGTCATTTGTACTTTTTATTTTTATCTCTGGATTTTCTCCATTTAAAAAGTCTTTTCTATACCCTTTAGGAATGTAAATGATATAATTTACATCTCGGTAAAACAAAGCATCATCTCTTGCCTCTTCATTATCTTTAATTTTTTTAATCTTACTATTTTCTTTTATATATTCTACTAAATTTTTAGTAATTCCTTTTTCCTCATCTTCATTGATCATTAATATATCTGGTTTTGACTCAACAAAAGAAAGACTGTTTTCGCTCGCTTGCATATTAAATCCACCAAAAAAGATTAAAATAACTGTATAAAGAATTAATGGAAACTTACATTTATTGAGTACTTTTAGAAAGGTTTTAAATACTATCATACTTATTCCTCCTTAGCTTAATCCCTGATATGAGAATAAAAAAAAAAAAAAAAATAAGAAGACTAATTACATTCCATAAAAATCTATTGGAACCACTATAATAATATAGAGAATAAAATCCATCCGTAATCATATTAACAGGATTTAGTTTATTTACTATAGGTATATTTTTATCTACAATATACTTCATCGTAATTCCCATCATTCCTGATAAGACACAACCTAACATGGTGATAGAAATCATCATTCCCACTTTTGTATTTTCGTCTTTTTTTACTAATACTGCTGTTGTAATTCCTAGAGAAAGGCCTGCTAGTGTACCTACTATTGATAGTAGTAGTACTGCAAAAATATTATTTCCATAATCTACCTTTAATACAAAAATAGTATAAATAAACAGTAGGGCAAGTCCAATTAACTGAATAATAAAACTAGCACATAAGCTCGATAGAATAATTTTAATCCTTTTAGTAGGGCTTACTTCTATCCTTTTTCCCGTATTACTCATATTTGCAAGACACATATTGATAGCACTCATACCAATAATTCCACCATATAAGCAAGTCATAGCAATTAATGTATAAAACTCAATCATGGTATAACCTAAATTTGATTTTGAAATGTCCTTTATCCTGGGCTGCTCTTCTTGGAGCATTTTATTTATATTGCTATACATTTCATTAGTGTTTATCTCACGATATTTTTTGGTACTATTTAACATTTCATATTCAAATATATCTGGTAACATTTCTTTTGTTTGAGTGATTTCTTCTACTACATACTTAAATACTGTTTCATTTATTCCACTTTCTAAAACGACCACTTTTGTATCATTATCTTCTAATAAAAGGTATCCTACTACTTTATTTTTACTTAATAATTCTTTGGCTTTATTTAAACTGACATACTTTATATTAAACAGTCTCTCTTTACTATTTTTATTACTTAAATTTTTAAATGTTTCTTTCATTATTTGATCATTTTTAAATGAGTCATTATGAACAATAGCTATATCAATAATATCTAATTGCTCATTTTTTTCTATATTAGAAAAGGCCATATTAAAAAATGTTCCTAAAATAATAGGAAAAGCAAATGTCCAAAAGATTAGCATTCTATTTCTAAAAATAATCTTAAAAAAATATTTTAAATTATGAATAAACATTAGTCTCTTAAGTCCTTTCCAGTAAGTTCTAAAAAGACATCATTTAAAGTTGGTCTTTCTGAGAATATTTTATTGTAAGTAATTTTTTCTTTATTTAAATAATCCATAAATTTTACAATATTATTACTTCCCTTTTTATAAGTAACTACTAAATTAATTTGATCATAGGATACCTCTTCAACATTTTTTAACTCTTTTATTTTTGATAATTGTTCTTTTGTCAAATCATTTACTTCTACCGTGATTTTTTCTTCTATTTTAGCAAGTTGTTTTAACTTGTCTATTTTTCCACTAGCAAGAATCTTTCCTTTATCTAAAATCATAATCCGATCACATAGTATTTCTACTTCTTCCATATAGTGTGTGGTATAAATTATGGTTGCTCCACGATCTCTTAATTTTTTGATACCTTCCAAGATATTATTTCTACTTTGAGGATCAACTGCAACAGTTGGTTCATCTAAAATAATTAATTTAGGTTTATGGGCAATACCACAAGCAATATTTAAACGTCTTAGTAGCCCTCCTGATAACTTTTTAGGGTGAAATTTAATAAAATCATTAAGCCCTACTAAATCGATGGCATCTTGTACATATTTTTTTCTTACCTTTTTGTCTTTAATATATAATCCACAAAAATAATTTATGTTTTCATAAACTGTTAGTTCATCAAATACAGCCACATCTTGAAATACAACACCAATCTTTTCTTTGATGTCATAACTATTTGGCATCATTTTTTCACCAAATAATTTTATTGTTCCCTTATTAAAATTTAAAAGTTGTAAAATGCAATTAATGGTTGTAGATTTACCACTGCCATTAGGTCCTAAAAGTCCAAATATTTCTCCTTTTTCTACATCAAAAGATAAATCATCAATAGCCTTTAGCTCCTTATATTCCTTGGTTAAGTTTTTCACTTCTATTATTTTTTTCACATGAATCTCCTTTATAATTATCATTATTTTAAATGATAATTATATATTTGTAAATACCAGATTTTATTATTGGTAGCATGTTTGGTAAACAATTTTCCACAATTTTTGTGGATAAAATATTTTACAATTGGATTAGGTGATATAGATGAAAGTAAAAATATTTGATGAAGAAAGTGAGAAAGATTTGGAAGTGGCCGTTAACAAGTTTCTAGAAGAAACAGAGAAGGAAATAGTGGATATTAAATATCAAGTGAGTTGTGCAATGCTTGGAGAAGAACAAATTTACTGTTTTTCGGCTATGATTATTCACTATTAGAAAGTAAAGAAGACTAAGAAGAGCGAGTAAGTAAACCCCAAAGAGAATGGAAGGAACACGAAAAGGAAAATTTACAAAAACAAAAAGAGATCTTGCAGGGGCGGAACAAAAAGATGCTAATATAGAAAAAATAACACATATTAATTTGAATAATATTGATAATATATTTAATGGAAGTAATAGCAATTTTAATAATGAAAATATAATACTAGAAACATCTAGAAGAAAATAAAAATATAATAATGGAGAGTGTGGATCTTAAAATCTGTGTAAATGATAGCTTTCCACGAAGGAAGTATGAGAGAGTGGAAATTGGCTTGACAATATAGGTACTAGTATACTTGTCATATGCCCTTCATCATCTTAAATTATATTTATTCTAGCACAGTTTTAAATAAAATATTATAGATTCTCTCACCCTATATTTTTGTTAGTGAAAAGAGATTTAGAGGGGAGAAAAAGAAGAAGGTTAAATATTTGAGAAGTATCATAAATATCTATCTTTAATATATCTTGAGGTGTAAGTAGTTTTTCATGTTTAGGTTTTAAATTGTTAAGATATAGTTGTTTTATATCTTTTCTATTTGCTTTTAAAAGGCTAAGGTTTAATAGTTGTCTTAATCCTTTTTTAGAATAGACTTTAGGATGAGAAGCAAATAAATCAGCAAATATATGTGATATGTGAGACTCCCTAGAACATCTTGTGTAGGAGTTATTTTGACAAATTTGTCTTTCTTTTTTTGTGTTTGCATTAGTCAAGAAAAAGTAGACAATAATTTAAAATAAGAGGGGGATTAATTAAATTTAATCCTCTTTATTGTAATAAAAATATTTAAACTGAATAGGAGTAAGATAATTTAAAGCTGCTTGAGGTCTTTCATTATTAAAATAATAAATATAATCATCTATTTGTTTAAATATATTATCACAAGAATTGATTTGAAAATCTAAAAACAATTCTTCCTTAATGCATCCATTAGTCGCTTCCATTGCACCATTTTCAGTAGGAGTACCTGGTTTAGACATAGAATGTATGATATTATATAAGTGGAGAGATTCATTGAATTTCTTAGAAGAATATACAGAACCTTGGTCTGAATGCAAAATCATCTCAAGGTCTTTATATTCTTCATTTTTTTAATAATTACATCAGATAAAGCATTATGATAAGTATTAGGATCACCTTTCTTATTAGAAAGAGAATAACCAATAAATTTATTGTTAAATAAATCCATAAATAAAGTAAGTTCATAATAATGTTTATTGGCCCAAAAAGCAGTCATATCACTTACAACAAGTTGGAAAGGTCTTAAAGGATTAAGTTCAGCCAAAATGTAATTAGGGAAGTTTTTAATTTCACGATTTACATTCTTACCATATCTTTTAACATGTTTAGACTTAGATTTAATACCAAGATACTTACAAATTTTATGAGAATAATTATCAGAATAAACAATACCTAAATCAAGCATAATTTTAGCATTTAACCAACGATAC
>CAJUJA010000016.1:0-5692 GCA_910586635.1 uncultured Bacilli bacterium
ATTTCTTTTTTTTTCAGAAAAAATAAAAAAATATAATATAATAATAGTAGGAAGTATAAAATATAATTGACAAAAATAGATTTAGTTTGTATAAATATAAAAGAAGGATGTGTTTTCATGAGTAAACATTTAGTAATAGTGGAAAGTCCTAGTAAGAGTAAGACGATTGAGAAATATCTAGGAAGTGATTTTAAAGTAGTATCTTCTAAAGGGCATATTAGAGATTTGGCTACTTCTGGTAAGTTTGGGTTAGGAGTAGATATTGAAAACGGATTTCAACCAAGTTATGTTCCAATTACTGGGAAAAAAAAGATTATTACAGAGTTAAAAAAAGATGTAAAGGATAGTGATATGGTATATCTGGCATCGGATCCTGATCGTGAAGGAGAGGCTATTGCATGGCATTTGAAAGATGCTTTAGGAATTCCTGATAATCAATATAAAAGAGTATTATTTAATGAAATTACTCATGATAAGGTAATTGATGCTATTAAACATCCAACTTTGATTGATGATCATTTAGTTAGAAGTCAAGAAACAAGGAGAATTTTGGATCGAATTATTGGCTTTCGTCTTTCTAAACTTTTACAGTCTAAAATAGGTGCTAAGTCAGCTGGACGTGTTCAAAGTGTTGCTTTAAAACTAATTGTAGATAAAGAGCGAGAGATTGAAGCATTTATTCCAGAAGAATATTGGACAATTACTTCAAGATTTGATTTATTTGATGCCAGTTTATTTAAATATAAAAATGAAGATATTGAATTAACCTGTGAGAAAGATTGTGACCAAGTATTAGATCAATTAGATAACAATTATTTAGTAGAGAAAATTGAACAGAAAAAAAGGAATAAAAAAAGTAAATTTCCGTTTATTACTAGTACCTTGCAACAAGAAGCATCCACCAAATTAGGGTTTTCTGCGAAAAAGACTATGAGTATTGCCCAGAAGTTATATGAGGGTATTGATTTAGAAAATGAGACAGTAGGTTTAATTACGTATATGAGAACAGATTCTACAAGATTGAGTGAGGATTTTACAAAACCTACTTATCAATATATTATAGAAAATTACGGAAAAGACTATGCTGGATATATTAAACAGAGTAAAAAAACTGAAAATGTTCAGGATGCTCATGAGGCAATAAGACCTACTAGTGTTTTTAGAGATCCGATTCAGATAAAAAAATATCTATCGAATGATGAGTTCAAACTATATAGTTTAATTTATAAAAGAGCTTTGGCTTCGTTAATGGCTGATGCTAAGGTTAATCAAACAACTATTATTTTAGATAATCATGATTATAAATTTAAAGTGAATGGGCAGGTTCTAGTCTTTGATGGGTATTTAAAAGTATATAAAGATTATGAGTCTAGTGAAGATAAGATCCTACCAGAAATTCATGAAAATGAAGTATTAACTACAGAGATTGTAGAAAAGGAACAACATTTCACAAAACCTCCCGCAAGATATACAGAGGCAAAATTAATTAAGGAAATGGAAGAATTAGGAATTGGTAGACCCTCTACATATGCCAAGACTATGGATACAATTAAAGAAAGAGGATATGTAGAATTAGTGGAAAAGAGATTTAAGCCTACTGAAGTAGGGATTGAGACAACAGATAAGTTGCAAGATTTCTTTTCTGATTTAATTAATGTAGAATATACGAAGAATATGGAAGATGATCTAGATAAGATAGCACTTGGAAATTTAGTTTGGAATCAAGTATTAGAAAAATTTTATCAGTTATTTGAACCAAGAGTTAAGAATGCTTTTGATGAAATGGAGAAAAAGGCTCCTGTAGAAACTGGCGAGTCATGTCCGGAATGTGGCAATCCTTTGGTTATTCGTAAGGGAAGATATGGTGATTTCGTGGCCTGTAGTAACTATCCAGAGTGTAAATATGTAAAAAAAGAAGAAAAAGAGATTCATGAGATTATGGATTGTCCACTTTGCGATGGAAAAGTTATAGAAAAAACTACAAGACGTGGTAAAGTATTTTATGGTTGTAATCACTATCCAAAATGTAAATTTGCATCTTGGGATAAGCCAATAGATGAAAAATGTCCAGAATGTGGTAAAGTTTTAGTGGAAAAGAAGGATAAAATCAGGTGTAGTGAATGCAGTTATGAGAGGGAAAAATAGTTTCTCTCTTTTATTTTGATATGGTATAATAAAAATAGATCAAGGAGGTGTAAGTATGGCATATCGATTATATTTAAATGATATAAAAACAATTCAAAATCAAGATCACTTGGCAAATTTTTCAAAAGAAAGAAGAAATCGCGAAAAATATTTTTATGATGATGCAACGCCTATTAAATTTTCCCTATCAGGAAAGATTAAAGATCATTTTAAAATTGAGGAAATTGATTCTTTGATTTGTGGTTATAGAAGTGAAGAGGATTTTATTTGTGAACTAAAAAGGCATAATCTTTCTTATTTATCCACTAAAGAACAAGCTTACTCTCATTTAACATTAACATATAGGCAAAATGGGAGGACAAAGGAATGTCCACTTATATATAATGATTTGTTACTTTTAGAACAGGCCATCAGTCTTAGAAAACAAAAAGGGTTGGTTCATAATAAGCAAAAGGTTTTAACTGAAAATTCAGAGAGATTAGAGTTCTATATCCAATTTATTAAGTCTCTTGCTTTTAATAAAACTACTAGGTATTTTATCTTAAATCCAAAAAAAATAGAATATTTAGATTTTGATGATCGAGATAAATTAACAACAGATATATTGCTAGATAAACCAAATGAGGAAGGGGAATCTAGAAGTTCTAAATATTATGGTTTAAGGACATTATTAGAAAATTACGTATCTATGCAGGAAATGTATGATGATTTGTATTATAAGAATCTTTCCACCTTAGATATAGAAAAAGAATTGCGAGAGGCTAATCGTAGAATTCATTCTTTTTTTAGAGAGGATTATAGAAATTTAAGGAAAATGATTGAATGGGAGGATCAATATAGACAGGTTTTATGTTCTTGCTTAAATAAAGAGGAATTATCAAAGAAGAGAAAATCCATTATTTTATTACAAATGAAAAGACTAGATTTGGTTAAAAAGCAAAGAGGTTGTAGAGAGTTTTATGTGGGAGACCTATTTAGTATTGATGAGGAAGATGAGTATGAGAGTAATTTACTATCTCACTCCTCACAGAACATGAGTTTTGAAAACGAAAAAGTAGCTTCTTTATTTGCTCAAGGAGGTGTATCGGAGGTAATGGAACAAATGGATTTAGATGAGCTATTACAATCTAAGAATGATGCTATTTTACTAGGTATTTTACCAAAAAGTTATATAAATATGAAAAAGTAGTTTGAAATAAAACTTTTGACGAGTATTTCTTGTTGTAATATATATTTTTGAGGTAGGGATAGAATGAGGAATGATTATGTAGTAAATTATTTAGAATATTTAGAGTATCAAAAAGCGTATTCTAAATATACGATTAAGAATTATGAGGATGATCTTATAGAATTTCTTGATTTTTGTAACAGGGAGTCTATTAGTTATTTAAAGATAGAGTATAGTGATACTAGACTATATTTAATGTATTTAAAAGAACATAAGAAAGATACTAATTCCTCTATTAATAGAAAATTAAGTTCCTTAAGAGGATTTTATAAGTACTTATCTAATAAGGGAATTATTAAGAATAATGTTTTTTTATTAATTAATGGGTTAAAAAGGGACAAAAAACTACCCAGATATTTTGAGTATAATGAATTGGAGGAGTTATTTTTGGTCCCTAATACTAATAAGGCACTTGGACAAAGGGATTTATTAATTTTGGAAATGTTATATGCAACAGGTGTGAGGGTAGGAGAGCTTGTTAATATTAAGTTAAAAGATATTAACCAACTAGATCGAAAGATTATTATTTGTGGTAAAGGCAATAAAGAAAGAATGGTAGAATATGGTGATTATTGTGAAGAGATATTAAAAAGGTATCTGAAAGATGGTAGGAAAGAATTGTTAAGGAATGATTCAAATGATTATTTATTTTTAAATCATTTAGGAGGTGTACTTAGTGAAAGAGGGGTTCGATATATTTTAAATCAGCTAATAAAAGAAACCTCCTTAACTAAAAATATATCTCCTCATATGTTGCGTCATTCCTTTGCAACACATCTACTAAATGAGGGATGTGATTTGTTGAGTGTTCAAAAACTTTTAGGGCATGAGAGTATTAGTGCAACACAAGTATATACCCATATTACTACAGATCGTTTAAAGGAAGTATATTATAATAGTTTTCCTAGAGCTAAGAAGGATGATTAGGAAATATCAGAACTTTTATATAAATTTTTGTGGTTTTTCTTTTCATTTTTTTATATTTTAGATATAATAGAATTGGTTCAAAAGATAGGGTGATCGATATGAATTCTGAATTTCATACACAAAAAGAGTTATATGATAGGGTAAAACCAGCTCTGCATGCAAAACTCCAGGAGTTAAAAAGATTAAATTATAATGAAATCCAGGAACTAGATATATGGAAGTATCTAATAGAGGTAAAATGGAAACGAACTAAAAACTTGATGCTTTCTGATATTGTTAGTGATATTATTCATGTAGATAATCATAAATTAAGTACCTATTTAAAAAACAAAATTAAAGAAGAGGTGTAACATGGGAAAAATGAGTAAAGGAAAAAAACAACAGAAAAACAAAGTGATCATATCTACTATTGTTATGATTATACTTATTATAGGGGTTCTATTTTGTCTTGTCCCTATCTTTCAGGATTTGAAATTTGGTTTGGATTTACAAGGAGGGTTCGAGGTTTTATATAAGGTAGAAAGTATAGATGGTTCTAAAATGAATAAGCAAAAACTAACTGCTACATATAAAACATTAAGTAAGAGAATTGATTCTTTAGGAGTCAATGAGCCAGAGATTATCTTAGAAGGTGACGATAAGATTAGAATTAAGTTGGCAGGGGTTTCTAATCCAGATGAAGCAAGAAAGCAGTTATCAACAGTAGCTACTTTATCTTTTAGAGATACAGAAGATCAGTTACTTATGAATAGTGATGTTTTAAAAGCAGGAGGAGCGAAGGTAAGTGAAGATTCGTCTGGAAAGCCTGCGGTTTTGTTAACAATTAAAGATAAGGATAAATTTTATCAAGTTACAAATAAAATATCTAAAAGAAGTGACAATATGATTGTCATTTGGTTAGATTATAATAGTACAGAGGATCATTATAGTACAGAAAAACAAAGTTGTGGAAGTAGTGGTTCCAAATGTTTAAGTGCGGCTACAGTATCAGAAGGATTCGCTTCAAATGTTATTATTCAAGGTGATTTTGAACAAGAGGAAGTAGAGAATTTAGTAGATTTAATTAATAGTGGTTCTCTACCATCTAAACTTACTGAAATATCTTCTAAGACAGTTGGTGCGTCGTTTGGAGATTCCACTTTATCTAAAACTCTGACAGCGGGAATTATTGGTGTTACTGCTATTATTCTTTTGTTATTAATTATTTATCATTTTGCAGGTTTAATATCTAGTGTTGCTATGCTACTATATGCTTTTTTGGTCTTCTTTATTTTCTGGTTAATAGGTGGAGTTTTAACCTTACCAGGTATTGCAGCATTAGTTTTGGGAATCGGAATGGCAGTGGATGCTAATGTGATTACCTTTGCACGTATTAAAGATGAATTATATCAT
>CAJUJA010000016.1:5702-12513 GCA_910586635.1 uncultured Bacilli bacterium
ATGGAAAAAGTCTACAACATGCCTTTAGAGAAGGTTCTAAGACTTCTTTAAGAGCTATCTTAGATTCTAATTTGACTACTTTGTTAGTAGCTATTATCATGTTTGCATTTGGTGAAAGTAGTGTAAAAGGCTTTGCAACTATGTTAATTATTACTGTTATGGTTACTATGTTTACTATGGTGTTCATTACTAGAATTTTACTTAAGATATTTATTAATACTGGCTTTTTTGATAATAAGTTAGGTTTATTCATTCATGTTAATAAAAAGGATATACCTAATGTTAGTAAGAATGAAGAAGTAAAGAAGGTTCCATTTAAAAATGTTGATTTCTTAAAACATACCAAAATTTTTGCTTTAATTTCCATTATTATCATTGTATTGGGATTTGTTATGTTTTCTGTTAAGGGATTTAATTTAAGTATTGATTATCAAGCTGGAAGTGATATTACAATTGAAACTGAGAAGAAAATAACAAAAAGTGATATTAATCAGGCCATGAAAGAATTAGATTTGAATTTAATTAGTTATAATCAGGGGAATGAAGAAGTTATTATTAAGGTAAATAATGTATTGAATGCTAAAAAGGTAGAGAATGTTAATCAATATTTCGTAAATAAATATGAGGATGCAAAAGTAAATATTGGTGTGGTTTCGAATGTTGTAAAAAAAGAGTTGACTAAAAATGCTATTATTTCTGTTTTATTTGCAATTATAGGAATTATTATCTATATTTCTATTCGTTTTAAATTTAGTTATGCAATATCTTCTGTTATAGCCTTAGTGCATGATGTATTCATTGTATTTGCTTTATTTGCCATTTTACGTTTAGAAATATCAGTTATGTTTATTGCCGCAATTTTAGCAATTATAGGTTATTCTATCAATGATACGATTGTATCCTTTGATCGTATTAGAGAAAACTTAGATAAAGAGAAAAAGGTAGACAAAAAGAAATTAAAAGAGATTTGTAATCAAAGTATTAGAGAAACTTTTGTTAGAACGATTTATACATCTATTACTACAATACTTCCAGTTCTTGCCTTAATTGTATTAGGATCTAGTGGAATTTTAACTTTTAATTTAGCCATGTTATTTGGACTTATTGTAGGTACTTATTCTTCTATTTATATTGCCACAGTTTTATTTGTTGTATTCGAAAGTAAGAATCTTAATAGAAAAATAAAAAATAAGAAATCCTATCGTGACGAGGTTGAGGAAAAAAGTGTTAAAGGGGTTAATTGCTAGGTGAGGGGATGATTGGATGTCCAAAGAAATAGAAAATCCAACACTAGATGATTTAGTTGTTAGGTTAAAAACTTATATAAAAGATGAGCAACAATTGGAAAGTATAAAAAATGCCTATTTATTTGCAGAGAAAAAACATAAGGGGCAATATAGAAAAAGTGGAGAGGACTATATTATCCATCCCTTACATGTTGCTCTTATTTTAACTACTATTTATGCGGATAGTGAAACAATTCAGGCGGCATTACTTCATGATGTTTTAGAAGATACAGAATGTAGCGTTGATGAGATGCAAGAAAATTTCGGGGGTGAAGTTACTAGGTTAGTACAGGGGGTTACTAAGCTTTCTAAAATTCATTTTTCTACTGAAAATGAATATTTAATTGATTATTATAAAAAAATAATTGTTGGGATTTCAGAAGATGTAAGAGTAATTATCGTAAAGTTAGCAGATCGTCTTCATAATATGCGAACACTTTGGGCATTGCCTGAAGAAAAGCAAAAAATTAAGGCAAAAGAGTCTTTAGAAATTTTAGCACCTATTGCTCATCATTTAGGAATTCATAAAATAAAAAGTGAGTTAGAAGATTTATCATTAAGATATTTGAAACCAGATGTTTTTTATGATATAGCAGAAAAGTTAAATAATACAAAATTAGAGCGTGATAAAACGGTATATGAAATGTTGCAAGGGGTTGCTAGTCTTTTAACAGAACATAATATAGTTCATGAAATAAAGGGTCGAAGTAAAAGTATTTATAGTATTTATAATAAGTTGAATAAGGGAAAAAAGTTTAGTGATATTTATGATTTATTAGCTCTTCGTATTTTAGTTCATACAGAGCAAGAGTGTTACTTAGCATTGGGAATTATTCATTCTAAATTTAGGCCTCTTCCTAAAAGATTCAAGGATTACATTGCTATGCCAAAACCTAATATGTATCAATCTCTACATACAACAGTTTTTGGTTTAGATGGCTATCTTTTTGAAATCCAAATTAGAACTTATGAAATGGATGAGGTGGCAGAAAATGGGATTGCTTCTCATTGGGCATATAAAGAGAATAAAGATGCAAAGACTAATATGCAATCTACTACAGAGCAGAAATTACAATTTTTTAAGACTATTATGGATTTAAACAACGATAAAATGAGTAGTGAAGAATTTGTTCATAGTGTCAAAGATGAGGTATTGAACAATAATATTTATGTCTTTACTCCCAAAGGTGATATTATAGAACTTCCAAGGGGTGCTACTCCAATTGATTTTGCCTATAAAATCCATACTAAGGTTGGAGAAACGACTGTTGGAGCGATTGTAAATAATAATATTGTTCCTCTAAACTATGAATTAAAAAATAATGATATTGTAAAAATTAATACTAATAAAAATTCGTCTCCATCAAAAGAATGGATCCATATTGCTAAAGCAACTCAAACTAAGAATAAAATTAAAAGTTATTTTTCTAAAAATGAAAGAGAACTGTATATTGATAGAGGAAAATACAACCTGGAAAGGGAATTGCGAAAAAGAAAATTGTCCTTTAATGAATTTTTTACGGAAGACAATATCAAAAAGATTTGCCAAACTATAAAGGTAGCTAATTTAGAAGAAATTTATTTAGTTGTTGGAAATGGGAAAAATTCCGCTGGTTCTGTGGTTAATGTAATTGATAAATATCAGGAGGTTCCTGTCCCTAAAGTAGTGAAGGTTGCCCCTCAACAGATTGATGCTGATATTATTGTTTCTGGTATTGATAAAATAAAAGTAAATCTAGCAAATTGTTGTAATCCTGTTTTTGGTGATGATATTATAGGATATATTACCAAAGGAAATGGAATTAGTGTTCACAGAAGAAATTGTCATAATATTGCGATGCTAGAAAATAGAATGCTTCCAGTTGTATGGAACCAAAATGTAAAGTTAGATAAAAGATATCTATCCCTTTTGGTGATTTATTCCAATTCTAGAGACAATAAAATGGCGGAGCTAGTTCAAAAAACTTCTATTTTAAATATTAATATAGATAGTATTAAGACTATGAATCGAGTAGATGAAATGGTTTATGAATTAGGTGTTTATGTGAAAGGGTCTGATCAATTGAACCATTTAGTATTAGAATTAGAAAAACAGTCATATATTTATAAAGTAGAGAGGTTAATGAGATGAAAGTCATACTTCAAAGAGTTTTATCATCTAGTGTGGAAGTGAATCATAAAATAGTAGGGAAAATAGACCAAGGTCTTACTTTATTGATAGGATTTCATAAAAATGATGATACTACTAAATTGGATAAGATGATTCAAAAAATTATTCATTTAAGAATTTTTGATGATTCCAATCATGTCATGAATCAATCGGTATTAGATATTAGTGGGCAGGTTTTATCTGTATCACAATTTACCTTATATGCAGATACAAAAAGAGGTAATAGACCAAGTTATAGTAATGCGATGGAAAAGGATAAGGCTATTCAACTATATAATGAATTTAATAGAAAATTAGGAGAATATTTAGAAGTACAAACTGGTATTTTTGGTAGTAATATGAAGTTAAAAATAGAAAATGATGGTCCTGTTACGATTGTTTTAGAGGAGTGATGGATGTGTTTTCTAATAAACTTAATTATAGACTCATTAATATGACAGTTTTGTTGCTTCTTTTTTATATTGGATTTTCTAATATAGAATTATGGATAAAAATTATAGAAAAAGTGATATCCTTATTATTACCATTTTTAATTGCTTTTGCTTTCTCATATTCTTTATATCCATTAGTTGGTTTTCTTACTAGAAGAGGTATGAAAAGGAATCTATCTATTATGGTAATTATTTTAGGTTTTAGTTTATCTGTTGTATGTTTGATAATTGTTATATTTCCTTTATTATATGAACAAATTGTTTTATTTTCTAAATATGTGATTTCTATTTTGGAACATATAGATAGTAGTTTTCATTGGAATTTAGGAAAATTTGAATTGGGACTTACAGAATATATCAATTTATTACTTCATTATTTAGGTAATATAATAGGAAATAAGGCAGTTCTTGTTGTAAATAAGTCGGTTCATTTTATATCTAGTTTCATCATTGCTTATATATCTGGAATTTACTTTTTATATCATATGAATGCAATTAGAGATCGTATTAAAATTATTACTAAGAGACTTTCCAATAGATTTTATCAATATTTAAAATCTTTGGATATGGAGTTAGGAAATTATGTAAAAGGACTTTTACTGATTATGGTCATTCAACTTTTTGAATATTCATTTTTATTTTTATTAGTTGGTCATCCTAATTGGTTGTTATTAGGAATATTAGCAGCCATTACTACTATTATTCCGTACTTTGGGGGCCTATTCACTAATATTATAGGAGTAGCAATTGCAACTACGGTGTCTATAAAAGTTTTAATTGGTACAACTATCATTTGTATTTTGTTTCCTTTGATAGATAACTATTTTATATCACCCAAAGTATATGGAAAAATGAATGATATAAACCCTTTAATTAGTATTATAATGCTTGCAATTAGTGGAAGGTTATTTGGAATGTTTGGTATCATCATATCAATACCGATTTATTTATTATTTCGAACTACTTATTCTTTTTTTAAAAGTAATCTCAAAAATGAAGTAAAAAGAATTACCACTCATATTTAATTGCATATCTTATTTAGGTATGTTACAATGATGGTGTGATGAAAAATCACAAATGGTACTTATTAATTATTTATGGCTATAGTCTTTCTTATAATTTAGTTTGGCTTATATACCTATATAACTTAAGACCAAAAATGATAAGGAGGTAACTATGGAAGAATTTACAGACAAAACCATTCAGTGTGTTGATTGTGGAGAAGATTTCACATTTACTGCTGGAGAGCAAGCCTTTTACAAAGAAAAGGGTTTAGATAATGAACCTAAAAGATGTAAAGCGTGTCGTGATAAAAGAAAAGAAGAAAGAAATTCTAGAAGAGAAAATTATAATCGTGAAGATTAAAAGAGTTTTCTCTTTTTTCTTTGGTGTATGAACATTTACATTTTTATCTTCATAGTTTATAATAAGATGGAAAGAAGGTATCATATGAAATATTATTGTATTGGAATTAAGGGTACAGGAATGTCTACATTAGCACAAATACTTTCTGATTTAGGAAATCAGGTATGTGGTTATGATGATGCTAGAGATTATAAATTTACTCAAAAAGGATTAGAGGATAGAAATATTAAAATTTATTATGATCAGGATCATGAAATTGATTCAGATACGATTGTAACCTATTCAGTTGCCTTTTCAGAGGAACATCCAGAATTAAAAAGAGTAAAAGAATTAGGTCTTACTATTAAGAAGTATAATGAAATTATAGGAGAAATTATTAATCAATTTCATAGTATTGGTGTTTCTGGAACTCATGGAAAAACTACTACCTCTTCTTTAATTCGTCATATTTTAGAAACTACTATTGGTTGTAATTACTTTGTAGGAGCAGGAGATGGACATGTAGATTTAGGAAATCCATATTTTGTAATAGAAAGTGATGAGTTTAATAGACATTTTTTAGCATATCATCCTAACTGTGCAATAATTACAAATATTGAAGAAGAACATTTAGAATGTTATCGTGATATTGATGATATTCGAACTACTTTTGAATCTTTTGCAAACGGTGTAAAAGATTTCATAGTAGCCTGTGGTGATAATGAAGAAATAAGAAAGATAGATTTTCAAAAAAAGGTTTTGTTCTATGGATTTCAGGATTATAACGATGTGATGATTGATCAAGTAGAATTAACACAGGAGGGTTCTTCATTCAATTTGATTATAGATAAACAAGAGTATGGTCATTTTTATGTTCCTTTATATGGGAAACATATGATACTAGATGCTACAGCAGCAATTGTTATTTGCAAAGAACTTGGTATTTCTAAAGAAAAGATCGCTTCAGCTTTATGTACCTTTCAAAATGCTAAAAGACGTTTTGCTGAAGAAAAAATAGGAAATACTATCATTATTGATGATTATGCTCATCATCCTACAGAGATTAAAGCGACTTTAGAGGCGGTCAAACAAAAATATCCAAATAGGTCATTGACGGCTGTTTTTAAGCCAAATACTTATTCTAGAACGAAAGACTTTACTAATGAATTTATAGAGTCGTTATCTGTTGCAGATAAAGTATTTCTAACAGAAATTGATTCTAATAGGGAATGTCAAGAAGACTATCCTGAAGTTACTTCTTCCCTTATTACAGATAAAATTGAGAGTAGTGAAATCATAGGAGAAGAAACTATAGATAACTTGGCACCTTATAAAGAAGGGGTAATCTGCTTTATGAGTTGTGCATCTATTTCACATTTAATCGATGAGTTTAAAAAAATCTTATAAATCATTCATAAAAGACTTCTGGATAAATAGAAGTTTTTTTATTTTCCCATATTTTCCCATATTTTTTTGATATTTATACCGTATTTATCCATTATACTGAAAACATAAAGGAGGTATGATATGATAAAAAAATGATAAAACATTAGACATCACAATATTTTATATAGATTAAG